>JBFOLS010000088.1:0-2076 GCA_040830225.1 Leisingera sp. | reverse complement strand
GGCCTGCGTGGACCCGCGCCGCTTTGGCGGCTTTGCCGATCAGGACTATACCCGTGCCAAAAGCTTCGAAGATTACCACGAGATGTTCGTGACACCCCTGCCCGGGCGCGAAGCGGCAGCGGGGCGCGGGGCCCGCACCACGCCGCTTTATGAACCGCTCAAGGCCAAGGGTGCTGTCTACACCCAGGTCTATGGCTGGGAGCGGCCGAAGTACTTCGCCCCCGAGGGCTTTGCCGAAGACCTGCAATTCCGCCGCAACAACATGTTCGAAATCGTCGCCGAAGAATGCCGGGCGGTGCGCCAACGCGTTGGCATCATGGATCTGTCGAGCTTTGCCAAATTCGATGTCATCGGCCCCGGCGCCGAGGCCTTGCTGGATCAGCTGACTGCCAACAAACTGCCGAAAAAGGCTGGCGGCATCAACCTGACACATGTGCTGTCGGACAATGGCCGGATTGAAGGTGAATGGACCATCACCCGGCTGGCTGAGGACCGCTTCTACGTTCTCTCCGGCGCTGGAACCGAGCGAATGACGCAGGATCAGCTGACCTTTGCCGCAGGCAGCGATGCGGCCATCACCAACGTGACCGATGACTACGGCATGCTGGTGGTTGCAGGCCCCAGATCCCGCGAGGTGCTGGCACCTTTGACCGATGCAGACCTCAGCAACACCGCCTTTCGCTGGCTCTCGGGACAGGAGATCTCCATCGCTGGCATCCCGGTCCGCGCCCTGCGAGTGAACTATGTGGGCGAGCTGGGCTGGGAATTGCACGCGCCAATGGGGCAGCTGGCGGCACTCTACAGCGCGATCCGGGAAGCAGGAGAACCCCACGGCATTGCCGATTTCGGCGTCCATGCGGTGAATTCGCTGCGAATGGAAAAAGGCTATCGCGGCTATGCCGCGGAACTGACCAACGAGATCACCCTGATCGAGGCCGATTGCACCCGTTTCTTCGCACCGGACAAGGGAGAGTTCAAAGGCAGTTCTGCCACCGAAGCTGTCCGCAAAAAGGGCATCGCAACCCGGCTGGTTTATGGCGAGGTTGCTGCTGCCGGCTGCGACATCTACGGCGGCGAGGCGGTGATGCAGGGGGACAAGGCGGTCGGTGTCTGCACCTCGGGCGGTTACGGCCATGCGACAGGCAAAAGCCTGGCCTTTGCCTATATTGATCCCGGTGTGACCGGGGATCTGGAGGTTGTCATCCTGGGCGAACGCCGCGCGCTGACGCTGCTGGGTGGTCCGGTTTGGGATCCGTCCAACGCCCGGCAGAAAGCATGAATGACGTCACAGATTATGGCCGCAGCTTTGCGGCCAAACCGCAGCCGCTGACGCTGAAACAGACGGCCCGGATCTCCCCGCCGGTACAGGCGGTGGAGACCGCAAGCATGATCGACATGCCCCGGATGCGGCGCTGCCGGCAGCCAAATGGAAACCATCGGTGGGATCCGCGACGGTCTGCTGGCGGCTCCCTCCGATTAAGACACCGGTTGTCCTTGAAAAGGTGCAAGCTCTATGCCCTCGGACTGCAGAGTTGCCCGGACCCGTCTGGCAATGATTGCAGCAGACGCCGTATCGCCATGCAGGCAAACCGTATCGATTGGCGTAGCGATCCTCGTCCCGTCCGCGGCAATGATTGCCCCTGCCTTCAGCATTCCGGCCACCCGCCTGGAAATGGCATCCGGATCGTGGATGACGGCACCCGGCTCTCTGCGGTTCACCAGTGATCCGTCCGGATTGTAGGCCCGGTCAGCAAAGATCTCGAGGGCGCTGCAGCAACCGAGTTCCTGCACCGCAGCCTGCTGCGCGGTGGTGGCCATGGCAACGATAATGAGGCCGGGGTCAACCGAAAGAGCCGCTTGGAAACAGGCCAGCGCCACCTGCCTGTCGCCTGCGGCCATGTTCGCCAGTGCGCCATGCAGCTTGACGTGGCGAATTCTGGTGCCGTTTGCGCGTGCCACCGCCTGGGCTGCGCCGATCTGGTAGCGCACCATGTTGCCAAGGCTGTCCAGCGGCACCGTCATCGGGCGGCGGCCGAACCCCTGCAGATCCGGAAAACCCGGGTGGGCGCCGATGGC
>JBFOLS010000087.1:0-3873 GCA_040830225.1 Leisingera sp. | reverse complement strand
TCAGATTGCGTTTTTAAACAGTTCTGCGAGGTTTTCTTCGTTCAGTTTGATTGGGTTTCCGCCGCATGAGGGGTCTGTTGCTGCGTCCCTGGCGAGGGCGGGGATGGCGTCCGGGGTGACGCCGAGGTCCGCCAGCCTGCGGGGGATGGCGAGGCTGTCGTTCAGCTCCTGCACGAAGGCGCGGAAGCCGTCGAAGCCGCCATCGATGCCGAGGTATGCCGCTGCCATGTTGAAACGGTCGGCAATGGCCGGGGCGTTGAACTCCAAAACGCTGGGCATGCAGACCGCGTTGGTGGTGCCGTGGTGGGTGTTGAAGTGCGCCCCCACCGGGTGGCTCATGGCGTGGATGGCGCCGAGGCCCTTCATGAAGGCGGTGGCGCCCATGGCGGCGGCCGACATCATCTGGGCGCGCGCCTCGATATCCGTTCCATCCGCATAGGCGCGCGGCAGGTAGTCCTTGACCAGCCGCATGCCTTCCAGCGCGATGCCCTGGCTCATCGGGTGGTAGTGCGGCGAAGAGAAGGCCTCGACGCAATGGGCAAAAGCGTCCAGGCCGGTGCCGGCGGTGATGAATTTGGGCATGCCGACGGTCAGCTCGGGATCGCAGATCACCGCCTGCGGCAGCACCTTGGGGTGGAAGATGATCTTCTTGGCATGGGTTTCCGAGTTGGTGATCACCGAGGCGCGGCCCACTTCCGAGCCGGTGCCCGCGGTGGTCGGCACCGCGATGATCGGCGCAATGGCACCGCTGTCTGCGCGGGTCCACCAGTCGCCGATGTCCTCGAAGTCCCAGACCGGCCGGGTCTGGCCTGCCATGAAGGCCACCATCTTGCCGAGATCCAGGCCGGAGCCGCCGCCAAAGGCGATCACCCCGTCATGGCCGCCCGCCTTATAGGCCGCCACACCGGCATCCAGGTTCTTCTCATTCGGGTTCGGGTCGACCTCGGAGAACATGGCGCGGCCCAGGCCTGCGGCCTCCAGGATGTCCAGGGTGCCTTGGGTGACCGGCAGATCGGCCAGCCCTTTGTCGGTGACCAGCAGCGGGCGCTTAATGCCCGCCGAAGCGCAGGCGTCTGCCAGTTCCTTGATCCGGCCTGCGCCGAACTTGATTGCGGTCGGGTAGGACCAGTTTCCAACGAGAGACATGAGGGTGTTCCTTTGATGCTGTGGCCCGCCCCGGGAGGAGAAACGGAGCGGGCGGATCCGTCCTTAGCCGGTCACTTTCTTCAGGTGGTACGACTTCGGGCGGGTCAGATTGTGGTAGCCGATGACCGAGAGGCCGCCGCCGCGGCCGGTGTCCTTGCAGCCGGTCCAGCAGAGGCCCGGATCCAGGTAATCGGCGCGGTTCATGAACACGGTGCCGGTTTCGATTTGATCCCCGACGGCCTGCGCCCGCTCGACATCTTTGGTCCACAGCGACGCCGTGAGGCCGAAGTCGCTGTCGTTCATCAGCGCGATGGCCTCCGCGTCGGAGGAGACTTTCATGATGCCAACCACGGGCCCGAAGCTTTCCTCGCGCATCACCCGCATATCGTGGGTCACACCCGTCAGGATCTGCGGCGTGAGGTAAGCGCCGCCGTCATCCTCCGGCATGGTTCCGATATGGGCCACGGCACCGGCTGCGACGGCCTCGGCAATCTGGCCGCGGACTTCATTGGCAAAGCGCACATTGGCCATCGGGCCGATGGCGGTCTCCTGATCCAGCGGATTGCCCAGCTTGTAGCCCTGCACGATGGCAATGGCCTTCTCCAGGAAGGCGCCGTAGAGGCTTTCGTGGACATAGATCCGCTCGATGCCGCAGCAGCACTGGCCGGAGTTGAACATGGCGCCGTCGATCAGCGTGTCCACCGCCGCGTCCAGATCGGCGTCCTCCATCACATAGCCGGGATCCTTGCCGCCAAGCTCGGTGCCGACGCCCGTGAAGGTGCCCGCAGCAGCGCGCTCCATCGCCTGGCCGCCGCCCACCGAACCGGTGAAGTTCACGAAGTTGAAGGCGCGGTTTGCGATCAGCTCCGAGGCGGTGCCGTGATCCAGGAAGACATTCTGGAACACATCCTGAGGCACGCCTGCAGAATGGAAGGCCTGCGCCATCCGCTCCCCCGCCAGCAGCGTCTGGGTGGCATGCTTCAGCACCACGGTGTTGCCGGCAATCAGCGCAGGCGCCACGGTATTGATGGCGGTCATATAGGGGTAGTTCCAGGGCGCCACCACAAACACCACCCCGTGCGGCAGGCGTTTGATGTAGCGTTTGAAGCTCTCATCCTCGCCGACTTCGATATCGGCCAGCGCCTCTTCTGCGATCTGCGCCATATGGCTCGCGCGCTCCTCAAAGCCGCCGAATTCGCCGCCGTAACGCACCGGGCGGCCCATCATCCGGGCCAGCTCCGGCACGATTTCCTCATTCATCGCGCCGACAGCGGCCACGCCCGCCATCACCAGATCAATCCGCTCCTGCAGCGGCCGCGCCGCCCAGGCGGCCTGCGCCGCCCGCGCCCGCTCCGCCGCCGCAAAGGCGTCCTCGCGCGAGAGCGCTTCGCGTTCCGCAAAAACCGATCCGTCAACCGGCGAGATGCATTTCAATACCTGGCCCATCGCCATTCACTCCATTCAGGAAAGGGCAAAGCCCTCTTCATCTTTCCGAAAATACTCCGGGGGTCCGGGGGCTGGCCCCCGGCGTTCTCCGGATCACGCCCGCTCGAACCCGCGGGCGATCTCGTAATCGGTGACCACCCGGTCGAAATCCTCGATCTCCACTTCCGCCGCGCGGACGTAGTGATCCACCACGTCATCGCCAAGGGCTTTGCGCAGCATCTCCGAGCCTTTCAGAGCCGCCGCCGCATCGCGCAGGGTGCCGGGGATCATGCCGGTGTCGCCCTGGTAAACATCGCCCCGGGTGGGAGCTTGCAGTTCCAGCCCTTCCTCGATGCCTGCAATCCCGGCTGCCAGCATGCCCGCCATCGCCAGATAGGGGTTCATGTCCGAGCCCGGGATCCGGCATTCGACGCGGATGGCCTTGGTGCCGTCGCCGCACAGCCGGTAGCCCGCGGTGCGGTTGTCCACCGACCAGATGATCCGGGTCGGGGCAAAAGTGCCCTTCATGAAGCGCTTGTAGCTGTTGATATAGGGCGCCATGAAAGCGGTGTAATCCGGCGCATACTTCAGCAATCCGGCCATGTAGCTCTTCATCAGGGCGGACATGCCCAGCGCGTCGCTCTCATCAAAGAACGCAGGCTTGCCGTCCTGCCACAGCGACTGGTGCACATGGGAGGAGGAGCCGACTTTCCCGTGGCTCCACTTCGGCAGAAAGGTCACTGCGTGGCCCTGGCTCTCGGCGATTTCCTTGACCGCATGCTTGGCAATGGTGTGGTACTCCGCCGTGTCCATCGCCGCGGCGTATTTGATGTTCAATTCCTCCTGGCCGGTCTCCGCCTCGCCCTTGGAGTTCTCGATCGGCAGCCCCGCATCCCACAGGTGGTTGCGGATCGGCCGCATCACATGCTCCTCGCGGGTGGTCTGCAGGATGCTGTAATCCTCGTTATAGCCCGAGATCGGCTCCAGATCCCGGAACCCTGAGCGGCGGATCTCGTCAAAGCTCCTGGCAAACAGGAAGAACTCCAGCTCGGTGGCGCACATCGCCTCATAGCCCATCCCCCGCAGCCGCTCCACCTGGCGCTTCAGAATGGCCCGCGGCGAGTGGCTGACCTCCTCATGGCTGTGATGATCCAGCACATCGCACAAGACCATCACCGTGCCCTCCAGCCACGGAACCGGGCGCAGGGTGGAGAGATCCGGCTTCATCACATAATCGCCGTAGCCCCGTTCCCAGGAGGTCGAGGCATACCCGTCCGGCGTCGCCATCTCCAGATCCGTCGC
>JBFOLS010000086.1:0-2489 GCA_040830225.1 Leisingera sp. | reverse complement strand
GGAACAGGTCAGCCCGCAGGAGCGGGAAGATCTGATCCGTCTGTACGACCGCGAATTCGACGGCGAAATTCTGTCTGAGCTGGATGAAAGCATCCGCGAAGAAGTCATCGAAATCCTCAACCCCGCAGTTCTGGCCGAGGCTGTGCGGGAGCTTGAGAGCGACGACGTGGTCGACCTGCTGGAAGACCTGGAAGAGCCGCAGCAGGAAGCTATTCTCGAGGTTCTGGAAGACGCCGACAGGGTTGCGGTTGAGCAATCTCTGAGCTTCCCGGAAAACTCTGCCGGACGCCTGATGCAGCGCGAGGTGGTGATGGCGCCCGAGCATTGGAATGTCGGGCAAGCGATTGATTTCATGCGCGACTCTGATGATCTGCCAGAGCAGTTTTATCACGTCGTTATCGTCGACCCGCGCACCCATCCGATCGGCAATGTCACCTTGGGCCGCATCATGGGCTCGAAACGGGAGGTGCCGCTGACTGATCTGCTTGAGGAAACCTTTCAGGTGATCCCGGCTGATCAGGACGAGGAAGACGTGGCCTACGCCTTCAACCAGTATCACCTGATCTCGGCGCCGGTAACAGATGAAGAGGGGCGCCTGGTCGGTGTCATCACCATCGACGACGCCATGGTGGTGCTGGATGAGGAGCACGAGGAAGACATCCTGCGTCTGGCTGGTGTGGGCGAGGAAAGCTCGCTGGCCGACAAGGTGATTGAGACCACAAAACGCCGCTTTCCCTGGCTGGCGGTGAACCTGGTGACCGCGGTGCTGGCCTCGCTGGTGATTGCGCAGTTCGAGGCCGCGATTGCCCAGATCGTCGCGCTGGCGGTGCTGATGCCGATTGTGGCCTCCATGGGCGGCAACGCCGGCACCCAATCGCTGACGGTGGCGGTGCGCGCCATTGCCACCCGCGACCTTACCGGGTCGAACGTCTGGCGGGTGATCCGCCGCGAAGTGCTGGTGGGCCTCGTGAACGGCCTGATCTTTGCCGTGGTGATGGGCATCGTCGGCATTGCCTGGTTCGGCTCGCCGATGCTGGGCGTGGTGATTGCCGTCGCGATGGTGATCAATCTGGTCGTGGCCGGGCTGGCAGGGACCGTGATCCCGGTTCTACTTGAGAAAATGAACATCGACCCGGCGCTGGCTTCCGGCGCCTTTGTGACCACCGTGACCGATGTGGTCGGCTTCTTTGCCTTTTTGGGCCTGGCCGCCGCCGTACTGCTGTAGGAGAGAGCCATGACGGATCTGACCGAGATTAAAGCCGCCGCCCGCAAGGCCGCCTTTGCCCGCCGCAAGGAGGCCCACGCCCGCAACCTGCCGGGCGCTGCGGGCCATCTGGCCGAAGTGCTGGCCGGCTACCGCGGCGTGCCGCTGGCCGGCTACATGCCGATCCGCACCGAGATCGACCCGCTGCCGGTGATGGCCGAAGCCGCCGCGCACGGTCCCGTTGGCGTGCCGGTGATCATGGGCGAAGGGATGCCGCTCAAGTTCAGCCGCTGGCAGCCCGAAGGCGCGATGCGCGACGGCCCCTTCGGTGCCCGGGTGCCGGAAGTGGATGACTTTTTCGAGCCGGAAATCGTGGTGGTGCCGCTGGTCGCCTTCGACGCCAAGGGCGGACGGCTCGGGTATGGCGGCGGCTTCTATGACCGCACGCTGGAACTGCTGCGGGGCAAACGGGCTACCTTGGCGATCGGTTTTGCCTTTGATGCCCAGGAGGCCGGAGACTTGCCGCTGGAACCCACTGATCAGCCGCTCGACATGATGGTCACCGAAACCCGCATACTGCAGTTCGACCGCTGACGCAGCGGACGATCGAAGAATTCCGGCAAAACGCTGCAAAAATCCTTGTGCGCCCGCAGCGGGCCTTGTCCTGCGGGGCGCAACCGCGTACCACGCGCGAATGCGAATTTTGTTTCTTGGCGATGTGATGGGCCGCGCCGGGCGCCGTGCCATTACCGAAACCCTGCCGCGGCTGCGCAAGGAGTGGCGGCTCGATTTTGTTGTGGTGAACGGCGAAAACGCCTCCAACGGAATGGGGCTGAGCGGCGAGCACGCCAAGCTTCTGCTGGATGCGGGCGTTGATTGCCTGACGCTTGGCGATCATGCCTTCGATCAAAAGGACATGCTGCAGTTCATCGAGAAGGAGCAGCGCATCATCCGGCCCTTGAACTTTGCCAAGGGTGCACCGGGGCGCGGCTACCGGCTGTTCCAGGCGCCGGGCGGGCGCAAGGTGCTGGTGGTGCAGGTGCTGGGCCAGGTCTTCATGAAACGCGCCTTTGATGATCCCTTCGGGGCGGTGGAGGCGGTGCTGAAATCGCACCCGCGCGGCGGGTTGGCCCAAGCCATTATCGTCGACGTGCACTGCGAAGCCACTTCCGAGAAGATGGCGATGGGGCATTTCTGCAATGGCCGCGCCTCGCTGGTGGTGGGCACCCATACCCATGTGCCGACCGCGGATGCGCAAATCCTCTCCGAGGGCACCGGTTACCTG
>JBFOLS010000085.1:0-8444 GCA_040830225.1 Leisingera sp. | reverse complement strand
GGATAGACCGCGCGCACGCCTTTCATGCTTTCCTCGACATCATCGTGGCAGGAAGCGCAGGACTTGCCTTCGGATCCCTCGACGGTGTTCCAGGCATCAAGCGCCTGATCGACAAAGATCATCGCCGGGTTCTCGAAGTCATCCATCTGCAGCGACTGGGTTTCATCCTTGCGGAAGTGCCAGCCCGACATCACCTCGTCCATCACATCCGCAATATGCGCAGGTGCGGCGGCCTTGGTAACCATCTCGATTTCCTCGTTGACCACCAGTTTGTCGTCATCGGGGCCCGCGGCTGCGGCCATCGGCAGCGCCAGCACGGCGGCAATTGCTGTGATTGCCTTTTTGTTCATTCCTTGTCCTCCCTTGGGTGCCTGCCCCGCCCGAACATGCCGGACAGGACGCGTGCCTGAAGATCCGGAACGGATCAGCCGATGGCGATTTTTTTCTTGGTGTCGTAGACCGAGCCGTCGTCGTCATACCAGGTGAAGACGAACTCACCCGCTTCCGGCACGGCCGCGTCGAACTCGAAATAGGGGTTGGTGGAGATTGCGGGCTCCATAGCCACGTCCAGCACCATCGTGCCGTTGAACTCGCAGGTAAAACGGTTGATGATCGAGCGCGGGATCAGGTTGCCTTCCTTGTCCTTGCGCTGGCCGCTTTCCATTTTGTGGCTGATCAGAGTCTTGATGGTGACTGCCTCTCCGGCAGCAGCTGTTTTCGGGACCTTGACGCGGGGTTTAACACCGGATGCCATGTCTTTAATTCTCCTTAAGAATTCCGTTCAGAACGCGGGCGGCCTCAGCCGCCGCAGCCGCCGATGGTTACTTTGACGGTGGCGCTTGCCTTGGCGAACGAGCCGTCGGCCAGCTTGGCCACTGCAACGACTTCCTGGGTGCCTGCCAGGCGGATCCGGGTTGAAGCGGACTGCTGCGCCGCGCCGGGGCCGAAGTTGAAGGTGGCGACACCCGGTTCCGGGTTGCCGGTGGCCAGCACCAGGATCGCGGTGGCGCCCGGCGCCTCGACCGAGATCGGAACGGTGTTGCCGTTTTCGGCAATCTCAGGCGCGTTCAGGGTGACACCGCCTTCGGCCATATCGGCACCGCCGGTAAAGGCAGCGATCCGGTCGTCCGCTGCGGCGTTCACCTGAAACGGCAGCACGGTTACCACGGCAGCACCCAGGCCCAGGGCCAGGGTCTCACGGCGTGAGAACTCCATCATATCTCTCCTATTAATTCACAGCGGCAGCTGGTCCGGGTTCAAAACCCGGCCGGCGCCTCACTCTTCTTTCAGCGTCGCAAGGAACGCGACCACATCCTCGATTTCCTGCGCCGTCAGAATCGGCGGCAGCGGCTCTGCCCCGGCCTTGCCGGTATAGGCGTCGCCCGGACGGGTGAACCCATCGACCTTGTAAAAGGCCGGCATCATGGTGCCCTCGAAGGTCATCTTGGCATTGGCCACCAGCCCGCGCAGTTCCTCTTCGCTCCAGCGGTCGCCTGCGCCGTCCAGCGACGGGCCGATCTCGCCATGGAACGGCACATCCGCCAGCGCGCTCACCTGATGGCAGGCCACGCAGTTGCCCTTGGACTTGGTTCCGGCAATCACCGCGCCGCTGGCGGCATCGCCCGCGACGCCGGTCAGCGAAGCGGAAATTTCGCCGTATTCGCCATACTGCACCGCCTTCGGAGCAACCTCTCCGGCCATCGCCGCGGCACCCGCCAGGCTCAGCGCCAGTGTCAGAGATGTAAGCTTCATGTATCCTCCCAATGGCTGCCGCATCTTTGTGCGGTTGCTTCGTTGCTGCATACCGTAGGCCACAGCCGGACCAATACGCAACAACAAATTCATTATTGTGAATTTTTGCATTTCATGCGCCGGACCCCTAATCTGCGGATCCATTATTGCGCTCACGGATCATCCGCGCGTGGTAGCGCTGGAAATCTTCTCCGTTATCAAGCGCATACCGCTTTTCATTAACCCATGTAAACATATCCAGCGTGGTTCCCGCTCCAAAGGCACCCGGCATCATCGCCACCGAGGCCTCCGGTGCGGTTTCACTTTCAGTTACCTCCTCCGGCAGAAACAGAATCGTGGGCGTGAACAGCACGCCCCACTTGCGGGCCATCTCCTTTTCCGGCAGCGCCTCACCATCGAAATCGGTGACCTCGACGTCGCCATAGAGGTTCAGCTGCACGACAAAGAAGTTGTCTTCGATGTACCGGCTGATTTCCGGTCGGGGAAAGGTCTCCTCATGCATCTTGGTGCAGTAGATGCAGCCGCGCTGCTCAAAGATCAGCGCCAGCCGTTTGCCCTCGCCATTGGCTTCGTCCAGATCCTCGCGCAGATCCTTAAAGGTCTCCCGCATCCAAGAGGTCTTGTGCAGACCGTCATCCCCAAGCTCAGCCGCAGACAGGGGAACGGCCATGGGCACGGCCAGCACCGCCGCCATTAACACTTTCGCAAGACTTCTCAGCATGTTGACCTCCGCACTTCACTTATCCAATTGAGCTGAACCCCGGCATCCAGCGGATCATCGCCTCGGCAATCAGCCGCACCCCGCCAGTGGCCATCAGCACCGCAAACAGCACCAGCATCGCGCCCATGCCCCTTTCCACCCAGCCAAAGGCTGCGCGGTGCCGCGCCACCCACCCCAGAAACGGTTTGGCAAACAGCGCCGCCACGACAAAAGGCGCCGTCATCCCCAGCCCGTAGACCAGCAGCAGCACCCCGCCGCGCCAGATGTCGCCCATGCCCGATGCGATCATCAGGATCGAGGCCAGCGCCGGCCCGACGCAGGGCGTCCAGCCGAAACCAAAGGCCAGCCCCATCAGATAGGCGCCCAGCACTGTCGAGGGTTCAGCAGAACTCTCCATCCGCGCCTCGCGGTACAGCAGTGGGATTTTCACAACGCCCAGGAAATGCAGCCCGAACAGCAACAAGATCACCGCTGCGCCGTAAGACAGCACCTCCAGGTACTGCCCGAACAGCTGCCCCAGCGCGGTTGCCCCCATGCCCATCAGCATGAACACGGTGGTAACCCCGGCGGCAAAACAGGCCGCACACACAAGCAGCCGCCGCTGCGCGCCTGCGGCAATCGCCCCGTCCCCGCGCAGCTCGGCCATCGACAGCCCGCCCATGTATGAGAGGTAGAATGGCACCATCGGCAGAATGCAGGGGGTGAAAAAGCTCAGCAAACCTGCAATCAAGGCGCCAAACAGGGTAATCTCGAGCATAGCCTCCCCCTTGCCCCACGCGAACGTTATCCGGGCCCGGCTTGTATCATTCACATATTCGAATTACGTTGTATTAGATAGAGCCGTCAACAGGTGGAATGACATAGATGCGCGTGATCCGGCAACTAGCTGCAGCCGCTGCGCTGGCCCTGGCCGCCCTTCCCGCCTGGGCGGCGGAACTGGTAATGGTCGAACAGGCGGGCTGCGAATGGTGTGCCCGCTGGGACGAGGAAATCGCCCCGATCTACCCGAAAACGGCAGAAGGCAAATACGCCCCGCTGCGCCGTGTGGACCTGCGCGCCCTGCCCGATGACCTGCAGGTGGCCCGCCGGGTGATGTTCACCCCCACCTTCCTGGTTGTTGAGGACGGCAAGGAACAGGCCCGGCTTGAAGGCTACCCCGGTGAAGATTTCTTTTGGCCTTTGCTGGCAGATTTGCTAACCGCCCATACAGAGTATGTTGATAATACGCACACTCAGGACGGCAGCTGACGGCCCGGATGGGGCACTGAAGAAGAGTGCGGCGCCATGGTGCCGCTCAGGAGATGACAAATGGCACTACCGCAGTTTTCCGCGGACATGGATCCGGCAGAAATGGACAAGATGGTCGAAAACGCGACCAAAGCGTCCAATTTCCTCAAGGCAATCAGCCACGAGGGCCGTCTGATGATCCTGTGCCACCTGGTCTCGGGCGAGAAATCCGTAACTGAGCTCGAGGAATTGCTCTCCGCCCGCCAGGCCGCCGTCTCGCAGCAATTGTCCCGCCTGCGCCTTGAGGGACTGGTGATCCCCCGCCGCGAGGGCAAGGCGATCTACTACCGCCTCGCCGACGACAAGCCCCGCCGGATGCTGGAAACGGTTTACGACCTGTTCTGCAAGGACGGCACCTAAGGCCTTGAAAGCTAATGTTTGAACTCCTGACAGAACACCAGCTGGCCGCCTGCATCGGGCTGCTTGGAGGTGTTCTGCTGGGGCTGGCCGCGCGGCTGGGAAGGTTTTGCACCCTGGGAGCAATCGAAGACCTGCTGTACGGCGGCTCTTCTCTGCGGATGCGGATGTGGGGCGTGGCCATTGGTGTCGCCGTCACCTCCAGCTTTGCACTGATCGGGATGGGTCTGGTGGACGCAGGCCAGTCCTTCTACCTGTCGATCCGCTGGATGCCAGCGGCTTCAATCATCGGCGGGCTGATGTTCGGCTACGGCATGGCGCTCAGCGGCAACTGCGGTTACGGCGCCATAGCACGGCTCGGCGGCGGCGACCTGCGCAGCTTTGTGATCGTGCTGGTGATGGGCGTCTCCACTTATGTGGTACTGGCAGGCCCCCTCGCCCCCCTGCGCAATTTCTTCTTCGAACAGCAGGATGTCACCACCGACATCCCACCGGGCCTGGCCCATTACGCCGCCGCCTGGAGCAGCCTGCCATTGGCGGCAATTGGCGCTGCGGCGGGAGTCTTGATCCTGCTGGCCTCGCTTGCCAGCGCTGAAATCCGCAAGGACAAGCAGGCGCTGTTCTGGTCGGTGATTGTAGGCCTTGCCGTAACCTCCGGCTGGGCAGGAACGACTTATGTCAATTCCGAAGGCTTTGAGGCGCTGCCGGTGGTCTCCCACTCCTTTTCAGCCCCCCTGGGCGAGACTATCCTCTGGACCATGACCGGCTCCTTGCGCCCGCTGTCCTTTGCCGTCGGCTCCATTGCCGGGGTTTGGACCGGCGCCTTCATCGGCTCGCTGATCAAGGGCCATTTCCGCTGGGAGGCCTGCGAGGACCCGCGCGAGCTGCGCCGCCAGATCTTCGGCGCCGCTATCATGGGTGCAGGCGCAGTAATTGCCATGGGGTGCACCGTCGGACAGGGCCTCAGCGCTTTTTCGCTGCTCGCGGTCTCCGCCCCGGTCACCATGCTGGCGATCTTTGCCGGTGCTGCCATCGGCCTGCGCCAGCTGATCGAAGGCTTCCGCCCGGCAGAATAATCCGCTGTCCCCGCGGGGACGGGCCGGGATTTGCAGTTCCGGCCGCCGAATGTGATAGTTCGGTTAACGTGCATTAACTTTTAATTCCCTGTTACAAGACTGCCCAAGATGATCCCGGTCCGCGTGCGCCCCCGATGGCCGGCCGGCAAAGTTTGACGAGATTTCTGGAGCCCGCGATGGACCGCAAGCAGATCATCGGAGACCCGCAGACCGGCAACAAGGGGGAGGCCTTTGAAGCCTATGACGACCTTCCCGCCAACCCGAACCCCAGCCGCACCATTGGCGATGTGATCACCGCCCGCTATGGCCGCCGGGACATGCTGAAGGGCATGCTAGGCGTCTCCGCCACTGCTGCTCTGTTCGGTGCTTCCGCCCTGACCGCCCCGCAGCGGGCAGGTGCTGCCGAAACCCCGGCAGGCAGCCGCTATGCCTTTGATGAGCTGACTTGGGGCAACGACGAAACCCACCACGTGGCCGAAGGCTATGACGCCGATATTCTCTTGCGCTGGGGCGATCCCATCACCGCGGAAGCCCCGGAGTTCGACGTCATGAACCAAACCGCCGAGGCACAGGTGCAGCAGTTCGGCTACAACAACGATTATGTCGGCTTCCTGCCGCTGAACGATGACGGCACCCGCGGCCTGTTGTGCGTGAACCACGAGTACACAAACGAAGAGGTCATGTTCCCGGGCCTCGGCCGCCAGGACAAGGCGGATTTCGCCGGCATGACCAAACAGCTGGTGGACATCGAGATGGCTGCCCATGGCGGCTCTGTTGTCGAGATCGCCCGCGGTAAAGACGGCAAGTGGACGGTGGTCCGGGAGGGGAAGTTCAACCGCCGCATCAGCCCGCTGAACACCGTGATGACCATAGACGGGCCCGCTGCGGGTCATCCCCGGTTGCAAACCCGCGATGACCCGGCAGGCACTGAAGTCATCGGCACTCTCAACAATTGCGCGGGCGGCATGACGCCCTGGGGCACCTGGCTGATGGCCGAGGAAAACTTCCACGGCTATTTCTGGACGGACAAGCTGGATGCAGACGGCGAGCCGGACCTGTCGGAACAGCCCGAAGCGGCGCAGATGAAACGCTACGGCGCCCCGGGCCGCTGGTATGCCTGGGGCAAGTACTACGACCGTTTCAACATCGACAAAGAGCCCAACGAACTGAACCGCTTTGGCTGGGTGGTGGAGGTTGATCCGCGCAATCCGGACGCCAAGCCGGTGAAACACACCGCCCTGGGCCGTTTCCGCCATGAAGGGGCTGAAACCACCACCTCAAAAGACGGCCACCTGGTGGTCTATATGGGTGACGATGCGCGCTTTGACTACCAGTACAAATACGTCTCCCGCGGCACTGTTTCAGATGATCCGGCCGCAAACGCCACGCTGCTGAGTGAGGGTACGCTTTACGTCGCGCGCTTTGACGCGGACGGCTCCGTTCATTGGCTGCCGCTGGTGCACGGGCATGGGCCGCTGACAGCGGAAAACGGTTTTGCCAGCCAGGCGGATGTGCTGATCGACGCGCGCCTGGCCGCCGATGCGCTGGGGGCCACTCCGATGGACCGCCCCGAAGACGCCCAGCCCCGCGGCGACGGCACCGCTTATGTCATGCTGACCAACAACTCGAAACGCACAGCCGGCCAGACCGATGCCGCTAACCCGCGCGCGGACTCGAACTTCGGCCATATCATCGAGATCAAGGAAGACGGCGGCGATCACGCAGCAACCAAAGGATCCTGGTCGATCCTGGTTAAATGCGGCGATCCGCAGATTGCCGAAGTGGGCGCGGAATGGAGCCCCGAGACCTCGGAACACGGCTGGTTCGGCTCGCCGGACAACTGCGCCTTTGATGCGGACGGGCGCCTGTGGGTCTCCACCGACCAGGGCAGCAAATGGGGCAAGACCGGCAAATCGGACGGGCTTTACGGGGTTGAAACCGAAGGGGCGCTCCGCGGCCATTCCAAATTGTTCTTCCGCTGCCCGGTGGGCGGCGAGCTGTGCGGACCGTATTTTGCCCCGGACGGCGAAACCCTTTTCCTGGCGGTGCAGCATCCTGGCACCGACGGCACCAGGGATCTGAAAGGCTTCAAACGCGCCTCGACCTTTGAGGACCCGGCCACCCGCTGGCCGGATTTCGACCCAAAGATGCCGCCGCGCCCCTCGGTTGTTGCGGTGACCCGCAAAGGCAGCGGCAAGATAGCGGTCTGACCCCGAAATCCGCCGGTATCAAGCGGAGCGCGCCCCTGATGGGGCGCGCGCAGGCTTGAGCCCTGGCGGGCGGATTGCCGCCTGCCGCACGCAATTGTGAGAAGACACAGGCCCTTCTTGGCTTAGAGATAGCACAAAGCGTTGGGAGGCTTTCCATGTATTTCAAACGTCTGGCTGCTGCACTGTTCCTTGCAGCCTCCGCCGCCGCGGCAGGCAGCATCGGTCCGCGCGACGGCTGGGCGGTGCATGCAACACCCAAGACTTACGAACAGCTGATTGAAGACGTCAAAGCCGCGGCCAAGGCTGAAGGCTTGGGCGTCGTGACCCAGGCCGGGCCGACCAAGGCCGCCGCCGCCCGCGGCATCACCATTCCGGGCAACCGGGTCATTGGCCTGTTCAACAATGACTTTGCGGTCAAAATCCTGGCGCTCTCCACCGCCGCGATGATCGAAGCACCGGTGCGCATGTATGTCACCGAAACGAAAGACGGCAGTGCAACACTTGCCTACAAACTGCCCTCGCACGTCTTTGCCCCTTACGCAGACGAGGGCGGAGAAGCTCTGGCTGCCCTGGCAGAGCAGCTGGACCGCCGCTTTGCACTGATCGCGCAACGGGCACTCAAATAGCCCTTCCGGCTTCTTTCTGGACTGAAATACCCCCGCCGGAGGCCTGGCGCATGAAATGCGCCAGTTTCCGCCGCAGCAATTCTCACACTGGCGTGAGAGGGCTTGCGCATATCCGCAGCCTCGGCAATCTGGCGGCAAATCAACGGATTGGACGGACAAGATGACAGAACCCTTGCGTGCGGCCGATGTGCTGGCCCGGCGGCTTTACGAAGCAGGCTGCCGCCATGCCTTTGGTATGCCCGGCGGCGAGGTGCTGACCCTGGTTGATGCACTCACCAAGGCGGGCATCGCCTTTCATCTCGCCAAGCATGAGAATTGCGCGGGTTTCATCGGTGAAGGCGTGCACCACGCCGATGGCGCGCCGGTCATCCTGGTCGCCACCCTCGGCCCCGGCGCCTTGAACGGAATAAATGTG
>JBFOLS010000084.1:0-2071 GCA_040830225.1 Leisingera sp. | reverse complement strand
TGACCGAGATCCTGCGCGCCCAGAGCGAGCATGGCGGGATCGACGCCGAAAGCCGGATGCGGCTGCGCTCGATCGACGTGCAGATGCTGCGCATCCTCGAGGAAATCTCGGCCGGCCGCCAGGAAAGCCTTACCGAGCTGCGCAAGGACATCGACCTTCTGGTCAAGGCCTTTGCCCGCCCGCGCGGCCTCTCGCGCGGCGGTATGCCGGGCCGGGACGCGGGGGAGTAAGCCATGGCCCTCTCCCGGCGCACAGGGCAGCGGTTTCAGGCCTCGATCTGGCCCGGGTTTGTCGATGCAATGACCGGGCTGCTGCTGGTTCTGATGTTTGTGCTGACCATCTTCATGGTGGTGCAGTTCGTGCTGCGCGAGACGATCACGGGGCAGGAAAGCCAGCTGGATGAGCTTTCGGTCGAAGTCAGCGCGCTGGCCTCCGCCCTGGGGCTTGAGGAGCGTGAGAACAGCCGTCTCAACGCCCGGATGGGGGCGCTGACATCCACGCTGAACACAGCAGAAGAGAATCTGGAGCAGGCCCGCAGCCTGATCACCTCGCTGACTGCCGAGCGCGACCGGCAGGCGGGGGAATTGGCCGAGGCCGCCAGCCGTATCACGAGTTTCGAAGCGCAGGTCGCTGCACTGATTGCCAGCCGCGATGCGGCGCAGGCGCAGGTGGCGGACCTGAGTGCTGAGCGCGAAAGTTTGGAAGAGGCCCGGACGGCGCTGCTGAGTGAGCAGGAGGCCTTGAACCTGGCTTTGGCCCAGGCCCACGGCGAGATCGATGCTCAGGTGGAAGCCGCGCGGCTGGCAGCTGCCGAACGCGAAGCGATGGAAGCGCTGATTGCCAGCCTGGAACAGGAAGGCTCCGCACAGGCCGGGCAAATCTCGGACCTGCAGGAACAGCTTGGCGCCGAGGAAGCTGCCCGGCTGCTGGAAGCCGCGGCGGCTGAGGCCCTGCGCGAGCGTTTGCAGACCGCCGATGCCGAATTGACCGCCATGACGCTGGCGCTGGAAGCGCAGCGGCAAGAGGCGGAGGATACGCTCACCCTGCTGGCCGCAGCGGAGGCCGCGAAGAAGCAGCTGGACGCGCAGTTGAGCGAGCTGGAGGCGGCACGCGCCGGAGCGGATGCCGAAGCCGGGCAATTGGCGGCGGAGCTTGCGGAAACCAAGGCGGCCCTGGCCGCGGCAGAAACCCAGGCGGCGGATGCGGATGTGCTGCGCCAGCGCCTGCTGGCTGCGGTGTCAGAGCTGGAAACGGCAGAAACCTCTGCTTCCGAACGCCTGAGCCTTGCGGAAGAGCGTGCGGCCTTATTGGCGCAAGCCCGCTCTGCCTTGTCGGAGGAGCAAGCCGTCTCCGAGGAAGCGCGCCGTGAAACCGCGCTGCTCAATCAGCAGGTGGCGGCCTTGCGGGAACAGCTGGGCGGGTTGCAGGCCATTCTGGATGACTACCAGGCACGCGATGCGGCGCAGCAGGTGCAATTGCAGAACCTTGGCCAGGATCTGAACGCAGCGCTGGCCCGTGCGGCCTCTGAGGAGCGCAAGCGACGCTTGCTGGAGGAAGAGGAACGCAAAAGGCTGGAGGCCGAGGCCGCGCGGCTGGAAGCCGAAGCAGGCCGCCTGGCGGATGAAGCGCAGGACCTTGCGCGCTACCGCTCGGAATTCTTCGGCCGCCTGCGCGACCTTTTGGGAACCCAGGAAGGGGTTCGGATCCAGGGCGACCGGTTTGTGTTTGCCTCGGAAGTTCTGTTTGCGCCGGGCAGCGCGACCTTGTCGCCGGAAGGACGGGTGGAGATCGCCAAGGTGGTGTCTATCCTGCAGAGCGTGGTGGCTGCGATCCCGCCGGAGATCAACTGGGTGATCCGCGTGGATGGGCATACGGATGACACGCCTCTCGGGGTGCATCCGAAATATGCCGACAACTGGGAGCTCAGCCAGGGCCGGGCACTGTCAGTGGTGCGTTACATGGTGGAAGCGCTGGGCGTGCCGCCATCCCGGCTGGCTGCGAACGGCTTTGGAGAGTTCCAGCCGGTCAATCTGTCGGATACGCCTGAAGCCCGGGCGCAGAACCGGCGGAT
>JBFOLS010000083.1:0-2308 GCA_040830225.1 Leisingera sp. | reverse complement strand
GCGCCCGCACCTCCTGCTGCAGGCGGCGCGAACGTTCCTCGTTCTGCCGCAGCGAGGCCTCGATGGCCTGCTTTTCCTCGAGCGTCAGCTCCAGGGAACTGCGGGTTGATTCCAATGAATCAGCCAACGCTTCCCGTTCACTCTGGGTTTGCTGCAGATCGGCGCTCACCGCCTCCAGGGATTGTTCGGTCTGGTCGAGATCCTCCCGGGTGGAGTCCAGTTCCTCCTGCGTTGTTTCCAGGGAGGCCTCGATTTCCTTCCGCTGCGAGCTTTCGTGCTCGAGGGACAACTGCAGTAGTTCCAGCATCTCCTCCGCCGCTTCATCGCGCAGGCTCTTTTCATCCACCAGCTGTTCCTCCACGCTCGGCTTGAATTCGACCAGCGCGAGGATGCTGATGAGCAGGAAATCGCAAATGATAATGAGGAGCGTCTTGTTCACGGCAAAGGATTAATGCTTTTCAAGGATGAGGCGGCGGCGGTAAGGCCGCAGGAACCCGACCTTGAGGATGGCGACAAAAATGATGCCAAAGAGGGTGGAGGCGTAAGCGGCCATGAGGCTGGCGTCGACCACATTCAGGACAACCAGGATAAGCGAGGCCACGGTGCCCCCAAGGCCGACATAGAGGCCAAGGTCGAAGAGGACCTCCTCGTTATCGAGCAGGTGTAGCTTGACCTCCGGGCCCACGTTCTGGCGGCGCACCTCGGTTATCTTGAGCAGTCCGAAGATGAAAACCAGCAGCTGGGCGATGAAGAACAGCAGCAGGACGAGTATGGTTACTTGATCTATCATTTTGGAAACGGCGTTTTCGGTTGTTGAAAGACTGTCTTCCGGCAGCACCTGGGCCAGCTTGATTTGCAGGCTGCCCAGTTCATTGGGACGAAAATCGAGCAGGCCGGGTTCAATCAGGACCCAGACCAGCAGGGTGACAAGGATCCCCCCGACAAGGCTGTCGAGGTTGATGAGCACGCGTCGCTCATGGCTGGCCCGGGGACGGCGGCCGAGGATGATGACCCTCAGGATGCCGACGAGAAAGAAACCGCAGAGGCTGAAGGCCAGGACCCGGGCAACAATCCCCATCATGGGGAAGCCTTCCGCGAATGTCTTGAAGGTGTTCTGGCTCTCGCGCACCGCTTGTGGCAGCTGTGCCCAGAAGCCCGGTGGGATGTAGAGCGGCTTGTCGAACAGGAGCAGGGATTCAAAAGCGCCGCGTCCCATGCGCAGCGCGCTGGCTACGCCTTCCCAGCCCCGCTCCCCGTGCCGGTGCAGGTAGCCGGTGAGGGCGGTGTTGGATTCAGCGTTCAGGCTGGCTGCAAGGAGGACGGCAAGCCGCTCCGGTTCCGCCTGCAGGGCCTGGGCCGCGAAAAGGAGCGCATCGGGTGTCTGGGAGGCACCAACAAGGGTCTGCAGCTGGATCCATGTGGTCCGCCTGCCGATGGTCAGGATACTGATGTAAAAGGATTCCAGCGGCTGAAGCCCGGCATCATCCCCGCTGAGGCTGCGGTCAATGGCCGCGAAGAGCGCCTGACGCAATTCGGCAGGCAGCATCCCGGACTGCTCCAGCAGGGCGGTGGCAAGGATGGTTGCCTCCAGCGGCTGCCCGGATGTCGAGTTAACGGGGTAAAAGCGTGTCCAGCCGTCGAGTTGCCGGGTTTGCAGGATGCGCCCGACATTCTGGTTCGGGCTTTGTCGCAGGAAGCCCAGGAGCTGACGGCGGTGTTCGCCCGGCAGGAGGGTCGGGATAACCGCCGCTTCATCCTCCCTCAAAAAGGGGGCCTGCCGCAGGAATTGCTCGTAGAAGGGGGCGGGTCCACCGCTCCACCGGTAGAGCGGGTTCGCTTCGAGCAGTTGTTCCGCCTGGTTCGCCAAGGGGGCTATCCGCTTTTTGTCATCGGCCAGCTGCAGCAGCGGAAGGGCCAGCCCGGGCCGGCCGCTTTGCAGGTTATCCGCCGCCTGGCTGACAATATCCGGCGTGCCCGCCGCCGCTGCTTCCAGTACCAGGGGCGAGACCGAGCGGAAATAGGAAGGGATGCTCATCCCCAGCCACAGGGCGCCTGTCGCGAGAATCAGGTGCAGTGCCGCCATCGGGATCTTGTACCAGACGGATTGATGGTACGGGCGGCTTGGCTTTGCCGGTTTGCTTGCCATCGGAATCCCTTATTTGACTGGACAGCGCGTTTGGTGCAAGCTGTTAAATGAATCCCATGGTATTGCGCGTCACACATTACGGTGAACCGATTCTTCGCCAGACCGGCGAAACGGTCACCGTTTTTGATGATCATTTAAAGGAGCTGGCGGATAACATGGTGG
>JBFOLS010000082.1:0-14025 GCA_040830225.1 Leisingera sp. | reverse complement strand
GGCTGGCCTGCTGGAAATAGTCCAGAAAGCCGGGCGCATTCAAAAGGTTGGAATAGGCTGCCTGGGACATGCCGGCCAGGGCCTCGAAGGCGTCGTCGTGCTCAGGGTTCACCGGCGGGGGGTTTTTCTGAAGCGAATGGCGCAGCACCGAGGAGGCCATCAGCTCCAGCTGGTGCAGTGCGGTGCCGCGGTTGGCGAATTTGGAACTGACCACTTCACCCTGTTCGGTGATCCGCATTTGGCCTGCGATGGTGCCGGCCGGCTGGGCTGCAATGGCGCGTTCCGCCGGGGCACCGCCGCGGGAGACCGAGCCGCCGCGGCCGTGGAAGAAGACCGGTTTCATCCGGTGCGCCGCCAGGGTGCGGGTGATCAGACGCTGCGCCTTTTCTAGCTCCCAGGTGGAGCAGAGGAAGCCGCCATCCTTGTTGCTGTCGGAATAGCCCAGCATCACCTCAATCCGGTTGTCGCCTGATTTCAGCGAACGGCGGGCAAAGGGCACGTCCAGAAGACCGTTCAAAATACCGGGTGCGGCGCGCAGGTCACCGATGGTTTCAAACAGCGGCACAACCTTCAGAGCGGCCTTTTCGGCGCCGAAGCCTGCATAGCGCGCCAGCAGGTAGACACCGAGCAGATCGTCCGTGGAGCGGGTCATCGACAGGATGAATGGCCCCATAGCCTGCGGATCTTCCCCTGCACCGGCATCGCGCATCAGCCGCAAAAGCTTCAGCAGTTCGCCGCTTTGCGGGCTCAGCTCGTCCGGCATCACATAGGCCAGCGAAGCGCTGCCCAGCTCTGTTCGCAGACGGGCGGACCATTCTGAGCTGCCGAACTCGGGAACATCGCCGGAGCGTGCCCAGATTTCGGTCAGAGTCTCCGTGGTCACAGTTGAGTTCTGGCGGATGTCCAGCGTCACCGTGCGGAAGCCAAAGACGTCAGCCTGCCAGCGGATCGGGCGCACATAACGGGCCGCCAGGCGGCTGGCGCTGATTTCTTCGAGCGCTTCCTCGACCTTGATCAGGTCGCTGGTGAAGTCCCCCAAATGCGCATAGGCACCTGTTTCTTCTGCGGCAGTGGCCTGGATGCGGGCCTGGATGGCCGTCAGTGCCTGGCGGAAAACCTCGCCCGGATTACGGGCTGCGAGATCAGCCATGCCAGGGGCGGCTTCAATGATGCCGGCCAAGCGGGCGGACGCACTTTCAGGCAGAGCGAAAACGGCAGCCGAAATCGAGATCCGTTCAGCAGCAGTGGTCAGTGCCTTCTGGTAGCGCTTCAGAATTGCGGCCCGGTTTGCGGACAGTGCCTCTGCTGTGGCTTCAACCGTCACATTCGGGTTGCCGTCCCGGTCGCCGCCGATCCAGGAATGGAATTTCAGGCAGGGCGCATCCGCGGTTGCGCCAAGGCGCGGCTCGGCGGCAGCGATATAGCGTTCGAACAGTTGCGGCACTGCCTCGTACAGGCTGTCGCGGAAGAACTGCAGGCCCCATTGAATCTCGTCCTGCAGGCTGGGGCGGTCGCGGCGAAGCTCGCCGGTCATCCACAGCAGGTCAATTTCCGAACGCAGATCTTCCAGCAGATCGGCACGCTCGCGCGGGGTCCAGCGTTTGGCTTCCAGCGACACCAGCCCGCGGTAGATGCGGCGGTGGATTTCCAGAATGGTGACCCGCTTTGCCTCGGTCGGGTGCGCCGTCAGGGTCGGGCCGATTGAGAACTGGCTGGCAATCTCCTGCAGCCGTTCCGGCGTGGCGAGCTCGCCTGCCATATCCAAGGCACGGGCAAAACTGCCTTCGACCACTTCCGGGCCATCCTGGGTTTCCGCCGTGCGGCGGTCCCGCATGGCGGCGTTTTCCTCGACGATCTTCAGCAGCTGGAACCAGATGTTGAAGGCCTGCATGTAGGCGGTCGCTGGCTGGCCGTCCGACAAGTCCCAAGGCGACTCGCCTGTGGCACGCTCGGCCACCTCCGGTGCGCGCTGACGCAGGACATCCAGCCAAAGCGCGTGCAATTCATTGCGCAGCTCGGCGGCATAACCCGTGTCTTCGAACCCCGCTTGAGCAGTTTCGGCAGGGTTTCCCATTACATCACCCGGTCACGCGGCTCGCGCCCTGCAAAGAAGTCATTGAGATTGTCCAACACGCGGAAACCCATTGCCTCACGCGCTTCGCGGGTGGCGCTGCCCAGATGCGGCAGCATCACCAGGTTGTCGCAATCCAGGAGATCAGGATTGATGCTCGGTTCGCCGTCGAACACGTCCAGCGCAGCGCCGCCGATGGTTTCGAACCACAGGGCGCGGGACAGGGCCAGCTCGTCGATGACTTCGCCGCGCGCCGTATTAATAAGGAATGCGTCCGGCTTCATCAGGTTCAGCATCCGGGTATTGATCAGGTGGCGGTTCGCGGCGCCGCCCGGGCAGTGCAGCGAGACAAAGTCGCACTGCGGCATCAGCTCTTCCAGGCTGTCGACCTGAGTGGCGTTGTAACGGGCAAGGATATCGGGGGACACGCGCGAGCGGTTCTGCACCACGATCTTCATGCCAAAGCCATGATGGGCGCGTCGGGCCATTTCCTGGCCGATGCGGCCGAAGCCTACAACGCCCAGCGTCTTGCCGGAAACCTTGGTACCAACCAGATGGGTTGGGCGCCAGCCGGTCCATTCACCGGCGCGCAGTTCGCGTTCGCCTTCACCTGCACGGCGGGCCACCATCAGCAGAAGCGTCATGGCGATATCAGCGGTGCATTCGCTGAGCACATCCGGCGTGTTGGTCACGGTCATGCCGTGGCCTGCGGCGCCATGCATATCAATATGAGAGTATCCGACACCGTAGTTGGCGAGAATTCGGGCCTGGGGCTTGGCAACATCGAACGCCTTGGCCGAAATCTTGTCGGTCACCGTCGGCAGCACTGCGTCATAGGATTTCATCGCGTCGCGCAGTTCCGCTTCGCTCAACGGCTTGTCGCCGGTGTTCAGAACTGCATCAAATGCTTCAGAAAGCTGTGCCTCAACTGCCGCGGGCCAGCGGCGGGTCACAAGAACCTTGGGCTTTGCCATGATTTCATCTCCCTGACGTGCTTGTTTTTATAAGGGTGCTCCACCCCCGCCATTGCCCCGGGCCAAGGGTGGAGCAGTGCGCCGGATCCAGGGCAGGATCAGGCAGCGTTCTTTTTCATCACGCTTGCGATGGTTTCGCCGATCACGGCGGGGTTTTCGGCAACGGTCACCCCTGCGGCCGACAGGATCTCCACCTTCTCGGAGGCGGATTCGCCGAAGGCCGAGATGATCGCGCCCGCGTGGCCCATGGTGCGGCCCTTGGGTGCGGTCAGACCCGCAACATAGGCCACAACCGGCTTGGTCACGTGGTTCTTGATGTAATCAGCTGCTTCCGCTTCCTGCGGGCCGCCGATTTCACCGATCATCGCGATGACTTCGGTTTCCGGATCCTTCTCGAACCATTCCAGGATGTCCTTGAAGGAGGAGCCGTTGATCGGGTCGCCGCCGATGCCGACCGAGGTCGAGATACCCAGGCCCAGCTCTTTCAACTGCGCCGCGGCCTCATAACCCAAGGTGCCCGAACGGCCAATGATGCCAACGGTGCCCGGCAGGTAGATGTGGCCCGGCATGATGCCCAGCAACGCCTTGCCCGGCGAGATGGTGCCTGCGCAGTTGGGGCCGGTCAGGATCATCCGCTTGTCTTTGGGATAGCGGTACATGTAGCGCTTCACGCGGATCATGTCCTGGGCCGGGATGCCATCGGTGATGCAGACGCAGTATTTGATCCCCGCATCCGCCGCTTCCATGATGGAGTCGGCTGCAAACGGCGGCGGCACAAAAACCAGCGAGGCATTGGCGCCTGTGGCTTCAACCGCTTCTTTCACAGTATTGAAGACCGGCACGCCCTCGACGGTCTCACCGCCCTTGCCCGGCACCACGCCGCCAACGACGTTGGTTCCGTATTCGATCATGTCCTTGGTATGGAACCGGGCAATCTTACCGGTGATACCCTGGACGATGACACGGCTTTCGCGATCAAGAAGGATGCTCATTTGACTGCCCTCACACGAGTGTTTTGGTCGAGGTCGTTTTTCCACGCGCCGACGGCCCGCTCGGCGGCTTCCATCAGCGAGGTTGCGCGGATCAGCGGCAGGCCGGACTGAGCCAGGATCTTCTGGCCTTCCTCCACGTTGGTGCCTGCAAGACGGACCACGACGGGAACGTCGACTTCAACTTCACGCAGCGCCTGCACGACACCTTCGGCAACCCAGTCGCAGCGGTTGATGCCGGCAAAGATGTTGACCAGAACCGCCTGCACATTGCTGTCGGACATCACCAGGCGGAAGGCCTTGGCGACCCGTTCCGGGGTGGCGCCGCCGCCAATGTCCAGGAAGTTGGCAGGCTCGCCGCCGGCCAGCTTGATGGTGTCCATGGTCGCCATCGCCAGGCCCGCACCGTTCACGATGCAGCCGATGTTGCCGTCAAGGCCGACATAGGACAGGCCGCGGTCGGCCGCACGGGCTTCGCGCGGGTCTTCCTGGGACTTGTCGCGCAGCTCGGCGATCTGCGGGTGGCGGAACAGGGCGTTGTCGTCAAAGGTCATCTTGGCGTCCAGCGCGATGACCCGGTTGTCCGAAGTGACCACCAGCGGGTTGATCTCAACCATGGTGGCGTCCAGTTCGGAAAACGCCTGGTAGCAGCCCTTCAGGGTGCGCACCATCTGCTGCGTCATGGCTGGTTCGATGCCCAGCTGGAACGCAATCTCACGCGCCTGGAAGTCCTGCAGGCCAACGGCCGGCTCAACGGTCGAGCGCACGATGGATTCGGGGCGCTCAGCGGAAATCTCTTCGATCTCCATGCCGCCTTCGGACGAGGCAACGATCATCACCCGCTGGCTGGAACGGTCCAGCACAAAGCCGAGATAGATCTCGCGGGCGATCGGCACAGCACCTTCGACATAGACACGGTAGATGCCTTTGCCTTCCGGGCCGGTCTGGTGGGTTACCAGCTTCTTGCCGAACAGGTTCTCGGTTGCCTCATAGATCTCGGCTTCCGAGTTGCACAGCTTGACGCCGCCCGCCTTGCCGCGGCCGCCGGCGTGAACCTGGGCTTTGACGATCCATTTGTCGCCGCCCAGTTCCCGCGCGCGGTAGGCCGCCTGCTCAGGGCTGTAGGCCAGCGCGCCCGGTGGAACCGTCACGCCGAAGTTGCTGAGAACTTCCTTGGCCTGATACTCGTGGATATCCATGGTCCTCTCCTCCTCATGGATGTCGGAATTAATTACTCAGCCGGCTCGAGAGCCACTGCGTAATGCTTGTCGAGCAGGGCGTTGATTGCCGCCATGTCGACATTTGCACCCATGTCGTTCATCGCCTTGCCGAAGCGGTTGACGATGTCGGTGATGGCTGCAGGGGTGATCTGGTTCAGGATGCCGATGCGGACCTGGACCGGTTCCGACAGGGTCGGCCAGATGCCAAAGCCCACGGCGCGGCAGTTGCCCACCAGTTCCTTTTCGCGGCCGGCCAGATCGCCGGGCAGGTTCAGAACCACCAGGCTGGTCATGTTGCTGGTCACGTCGCAGCCCATCGCGGTGACGGCGTCGCGCAGTGCTTTCTCGTGGAAGGCATAGTCGCGGGCCTTCTGGGCGCGGCCGTGCTGCAGGGTGATGCGCAGCGCTTCGTGGAAAGCGGCAACCGCATAGCCGGAGTGGGTGCGGTGATAGGTGCCGGCAGCAACGTCCTCACCGTCTACGATACCCCAGTGACGGGCTTCAAGGATCGGGTTGTGAACGTAGGAATGGCAGCCGTTCTCGCGCACGGTCTGAATGTACTGGTCGGTGAAGGACACCGGTGCGTAAGTCAACGGCAGGCACAGCACGCCTTTCTGCGGGCAGGAGGCCCAGCCGGCAACGCCCGGGTAATCGTCGATCGAGAAATCTTCGATGCCCAGCGAGGACACCGCGTCAATCAGGCCCATCACACCGTGCTTCACACAAGCGTCCGAGAAGCCCTTGAGGTCGTTGATGCGGCCCGAGCCGGTTTCCCAATGCGCCATGAAGGCCCACTTCGGTTTCTTTTCTGCCAGCACCTGCTCGACCAGCTTGCCGGAAACCGACTCGCCGTGCGGCACGTCGATCACGGTCACGGAGGCCGGCTGCGGGTTCATCGCATCAGCGGCCAGTTCTTCACGGGTGGCGGCTTTCATGCGGATGGTCATCGCGTCGATGCCCGAGAAAGTGCCGTTCTGGAAGGCCACCACGGTGTCGCCCGGCAGGATTGCGTTCAGCATGCAGTCCAGGCCCGAGAAGCCGGTGCCGCCAACGCCGTAGGTGTAGGTGTTGCTGGTGCCCCACAGATCGCGCAGCATCTGCTTGCACTCGATCATGCCGCGCAGCACGTCCGCCTGCATGTGGTCGGCCAGGCCGGTGTTGGCAAAGGCCTGCAGCACGCGGGGATCGGTATTGCCCGGGCCAGGGCCGGCGGCCAGAGTTTCCGGGATTTCCAGGCTGGGGAAGATCGTGGGTTCAGTCATCGGGGTAAGACCTCGCTGGTTTCGTGTCGGCGATGTGCCGGAGGTCCCTGGCCTTCGTCGCGGCGGTCTTCACTGCGGGAAGGTTTGTTTCCTGACGTGCAACATCTGTTAACCCAAGGAAACCCTAGCTCGACAAAACCCGCAACATTCCTATATCCTGCTTTTGGGTATTCTTACGGGCAGGTAAAAACCTGCCCATACCGGTAAAAATACCGTTGCATACCGAAATAGCCCCTACCCGGATGGGTAGTTTTTAACAAAAGGACACATAATGGCTCCTATAAGCGACAAAGTTTCCCCGATTTCGGTCATGCTTGCTGACGCAAATCCGCTGGTGCTGTCGGCGATGTCCGAAATCTTCGACAAGGACCCGCGATTCTCGCTGGTCGCCACCTCTGCAACCGCCGAGGGCTTCCTGGGAACGGTGATGCGGGTGCCGGTTCAGGTCGGGATCATCGACTGGAACCTGCCTGCGCTTGGCGGTGCCAAGCTGATCGAGGTGCTGCGCGACCAGGCCAATGCACCGCGGCTGGTAGTCTATGCCGACGAGAGCAGCGATGTGCCGCGCAAGGCGATGAGCGCAGGCGCGGCCGGCTTCGCGCCGCGCTCCAGCGCCGTCGAAGGGTTGCTGGACACCTGTATCGCAGTTGCCGAGGGCAAGATGGTCTTCCCCTTCCTCGACGTCCGCGGCCTGCAGACGGATCCGATCGAGCAGCTGTCGCGCCGCGAACGCACAATGCTGGAGGCGCTGTCAAAGGGGCTGACCAACAAGGAGCTCAGCAAGGAGCTTGAGATTTCCACCAACACGGTGAAATTCCACCTGTCGAACCTCTACGAAAAACTCTCGGTCAAAAACCGCGCCCAGGCGATCGCGTTCTACTACGCCAACCGCGCCGCCAAGGGTGATTTCCACCTCGAGGAATGAGCCCGGGTTTGCCGTCCCGCGCCTCGCACGCGTGAGCGCGCACGCGCGCATACGCGAGGGCGCGACACGCGGGCGCACTCACGCGCGAATGTATTTAAATGAAAACTTTTTTCTTGACAGGAAACACCTTCATGAGGAATGCCTAGGGAGGAGAGGACGAAAACCCATACCGAATGAGGAGCGAAACCATGTCGTTTCATACCATCGAACAAGCCCCCGGCCGCCTGAACCGCAGCGAATTGGCGATCCCCGGAAGCCAGCCACAAATGTTTGAAAAGGCTGCAAAATCTGACGTCGACGTGATCTTCCTGGATCTCGAAGACGCGGTTGCGCCGGACGAAAAAGACCAGGCCCGCAAGAACATCATCGAGGCCCTGAATGACATCGACTGGGGCAACAAGTCCATGTCGGTGCGAATCAACGGTCTCGACACCCACTACATGTACCGCGATGTGGTCGATGTGGTTGAACAGGCAGGCGAACGCCTCGACCTGATCATGGTCCCCAAGGTCGGCACCGCCGCCGATGTTTACGCCGTCGACATGCTGGTCACCCAGATCGAAGACGCCAAGGGCCTGAAGAAGCGTATCGGCTTCGAGCACATCATCGAGACCGCGCTCGGCATGCAGAACGTGAGTGAAATTGCCGCAGCCTCCAAGCGCAACGAATCGCTGCATTTCGGCGTTGCCGACTATGCCGCATCGACCCGTGCCCGCACCACCATCATCGGCGGTGTGAACCCCGATTACTCGGTGCTGACCGACCCGGCCGCAGACGGCTCGCGCGACGTGCACTGGGGCGACATGTGGCACTATGCGCTGGCCCGCATGGTGGTAGCAGCACGCGCCAACGGCCTGCGCCCGATCGACGGCCCGTTCGGCGACTTCCAGGACAAGGAAGGCTACAAGGCAGCCGCCAAGCGCGCCGCGGTTCTGGGCTGTGAAGGCAAATGGGCTATCCACCCGAGCCAGATCGAACTCGCCAACGAAGTGATGTCGCCGTCCGACGCTGAAATCACCAAGGCGCAGCGCATTCTGGAAGCCATGGCTGAAGCCGAAGCCGCCGGCAAAGGCGCGGTGTCTCTGGACGGCCGCCTGATTGACTATGCCTCGATCCGTCAGGCAGAAGTGCTGGTAGAAAAAGCCAAGCAGATCGCCGGCAACTAAGCCGCTGATCCTGTTCAAGACATTCCGCCGTCCCGGTCAATTGCCGGGGCGGCTGCACGCCGCTGCGCCAGGGAGTTCCGGATGACCGAGTTGCTGACCACTGCCAAGGCCCTGTTTCAGGCCGCTGTCGACCGTGCCGACCCGGCGCAGGCCCTGCGCTCGCAACTGGCTTCCTCGCCGCTAGCGCCCCTGCCCGAAGACGGCAGGAACGTGCTGCTGGCCGTTGGAAAAGCAGCGGTCCCGATGATGCGCGAAGCACTGCAGCTGATCCCTGACGCCGCCCAGGCGCTGGCGATCACAAACCCCGAAAACCACACAGAAATTCCGGGCGCCACCGTCATCTGCGGCAGCCATCCGGTGCCGGATGAACAAAGCGCCGCGACAGGCCAGGCGGCCATTGAGCTGGCGCGCTCACTGGGGCCGGACGACCGGCTGATTGCGCTGATTTCCGGCGGCGGCTCCGCCCTGATGGTGGCACCTGCCCCCGGCTTGACGCTCGCCGACAAGGCCGCCGTGAACAAACTGCTGCTCGCCTCCGGGCTTGAAATCAACGACATGAACCTGATCCGCCAGCAGCTGTCGGACACCAAGGGCGGCGGATTGTTGCGCCACGCCGCCCCCGCCCAGGTGCAAGCCTTTATCCTGTCGGACGTGATCGGCGACGACCTGCGCGCCATTGCCTCCGGTCCCACCGTAGCGCCCATCGGCACACGCGAGCAGGCCCGGAAGATCATGCAGCGCGCCGGCATATGGGACGGCGCGCCTGAGGCCGTCAAAGCGCATCTCAGCGCTGCTGACGAGGTTCAGGACACGCCCCCTCCAGCCAGCAACACCTTGATCGGCTCCAACCGCTACAGCCTAAAGGCAATGCTGGCCGCCGCGGCAGAGGATTGGAATCCGAGGCTGGTTTCCCACCGTTTGGTCGGGGATGTGGCGGAAGCCGCGGAAACCGTTGTTGCAGCAGCAGAATCCGCCCCGCAAAACAAACCAGTTGCGCTGATCTTCGGTGGCGAGACGACCGTCCAGCTCACCGGCACCGGCCTTGGCGGGCGCAACCAGGAACTGGCCCTGCGCGTTGCCAAGCTGGGCGCTGAACGCCTCAGCGGCAACTGGCTGTTCCTCTCCGGCGGCACTGACGGGCGCGACGGCCCGACCGATGCCGCAGGCGGCATCACCGGCCCCGCAACCTGGGAGGCTATCAAAGATGCCGGTCAGGATCCGGACGCGCTGCTCGCCAATAACGACAGCTACGCCGCCCTGCAGGCCGCAGACGCGCTGCTGATCACCGGCGGCACCGGCACCAATGTGGCCGACGTGCAGGTCTTCCTGAGGCTGCCGGACTGATCAGGCTCCGCCCTTTCATTTTTCCGGAAATACTCCCGCCGGAGGCGTTCAAGCCTTCTGCAGGCGCCGCACTTAAGCTGTGGCGCGCTTCTCGCCCCATTCGGACAAGTCATTCCCCAGCATCAGCGCCCCCCGCCGGAATACCTGGCGCAGCCGCTCCACATGCGGTCCTTCCAGCTTGAGATCGGCCAGCGCCTTATCCATGCAAACAAGCCAGTTCTCGGCGTCTTCTTCGGTGATCGGCACATGGGCGTGCATCAGTTTCACGTCCATATGCCCATGTTTTTCTTCGTAATACCGGCGCCCGCCCATAAAGCCGGACAGGAAGTTGAACTGTTCCATGCGGGCATGATCCATCCCATGCCCCCGCTTGTGCAGCTTGACGATCTGCGCACCGGTCTCAGTTTCCTCGACAATGTCGTAAAACCGCTCCACCAGCGTGCGCAGCACTTCCTCGCCGCCAATCTGCTCAATAAGCTTCTGAACCATGTAACCTCCCTGCCCCGAAATGGCCGGCCTCAGGATTGAGGCCGGGTCTTCTTGGGATCGTAGTGGGCAAAGGGTACAATCTTGGCAGGCAGGCGTTTTTGATGTCCGTCAAGTTTTCCGATTTCCACCTCGGTATCGACATCCGCATGGGCCACATCCACCCGTGCCAGCGCGATATTCTTGCCCAGCAGCGGCGAACGCATGGAGGAAGTCACCTCGCCGATCTGCGCCCGGCCGATGTGGACACAGTCGCCGTGGCCCACGTCAATCGCAGAGTCGATGTCCAGCCCCACCAGTTTGCGCGCAGGTGTGGTCTTGCGCCGGATCAGCGCGTCTCGGCCGATGAAATCATCCTCTTTCGACTTCAGCGGTACTGTAAAGCCGATGCCCGCCTCAAACGGATCGGTCTGGTCGGAGAAGTCATAACCGGCAAAGATCAGTCCGGCCTCGATCCGCACCATGTCCAGCGCCTCCAGCCCCATCGGGCGGATGCCATGATCCTGTCCGGCCTCCCAGACCGCGTCAAAGACTTCGCTGGCGTGCTTCGGATGGCAGAAGATCTCATAGCCCAGCTCACCCGTGTAACCGGTCCGCGAGACCACCACCGGCACGCCATCCTCGCCGCCAATCCGCGCCGCCGTGAAACGGAACCAGCCCAGTTCTTCCAGCTTGGGATTATGCGGCATCGTCCAGATGATCTTTTTCAGCAGATCACGGCTTTCCGGGCCCTGCACCGCGATATTGTGCTGCATGTCAGTCGAAGAACGGATCAGCACGTTCATCCCCAGCTTTTCGGCCTGCTCGCGGATCCACTCCCCGCCGTAATCCGAACCGCCGATCCAGCGGAAATTGTCCTTGCCCAGGCGGAACACGGTGCCGTCGTCGATCATGCCGCCATGCGGGTAGCACATCGCGGTATAGACCACCTGCCCCACCGCCAGCTTCTTGATATTGCGGGTAAAGATATACTGGCACAGCGCCTCGGAATCCGGTCCGGTGATCTCGAACTTGCGCAAAGGCGTCAGGTCCAGAACAACGCATTTCTCGCGGCAGGCCCAGTATTCCTCCAGCGGCCCGGACTCGGCAAAACAATTGGCCAGCCAATACCCGTTATATTCGATGAAGTTGCGGGTCATCTTGCTGAGGCGGTCGTGGAAACCGGTTTCCTTGGTCATCTTGGGCTCCGATTCAGGGGTCGCGCGGAACGCAATCGCCCGCTTGAAAGTCTCTTCTCCGCTATAGGTGCGGACGTGAATGTCGGTGGGGTTCCAGCCGTTCGCGGCGCTGGTGTCATCCGGACAGGCAGAGCTGACGCAGACCAGATCGGTCAGGGCGCGCAGCAGCACATAGTCGCCGGGCCGGGTCCAGGGCTCATCGGCGTACATCACGCCATGATCATCAAGCCCGGTGTTGAAGAAGAAGTTGATCGCCATCCAGCCTGCCCGCGGCGTCACCCCGTGCTGGGCCAGCGTGCCATTGAAGTTGTCCGAGCAGTTCACATGTCCGGGATAGCCGATGTCGTCATAGTATTTTGCGGCGCAGGCGAGGGCAAAGGCATCGTGGCGCCCCACCGTGTCCTGCACCACCTCGACCAGCGGCAGCATGTCCTGATCATAGTATTTCGCATGCAAACCCGGCATCGGATATGCATGGCCCATCAGCGTGCGCGTGGTGGTCACGTCCAGCGCATGCTCGATGCCCTTGTCCAGCTTACGGGCGGCAAAACACTGGAAGTCGGTGCACTGGCGGCCGTCCACATCGATGATCTGGATATAGTCACCCGCCTTCACGAAGTAACTCTCGGCGGTGGCACTATGCACCCGCACCTCATTAACCGGCTCGGCCAGCGGATCCGGCAGCTCAAACCGCGCCACCTGCTTGATCACCGCGCGTTTGACCATGACCGTCAACGGCGTCGCAGTGTCCTGCCTCTCGAAGTCCATGATTCCGCCGGGCGCCGCAATGATCACCACCCCGTTGCGCTGCGCGGTAAAGCTTTCCTCGGTTTTGGCCGGGGTTGTTGCATCAAAGAACCGCACAGCGCCGCCCTGAGCCAGATCGATGCCGCGCGCCTCCATACCCATCCGCAATCCGCGCAAGGATTGGTCCGAAGAGGTCAGCAGGGCCTTCAGCCCGCCGGCATCGCTGTTGGGTGCTGCACCGATGATCGCCGCATCAATGCGCCCTCTGTCCTCAGCGGCAACGATCTCGCAGGGCTGGCCGCCTTCGTCATTGATCACCGTCACGGTATCGCCGGTTTCCACCCGGATCAGGATTGCGCCGCAGCCTTCGACCACATAACGCTCAGTTCCCTTGGGCAGCGAAAACACCGACGGCTGATACAGTCCAGAGGGCTTCGGCGGTCCTTTGACAACCTCAGGGAAGCTCATGTCGTTCATCGCGCATCTCCTGTTGGACTCCGGCCAATTATTGCACGGTCGGAATATTTATTTATTGAAAAGAATATTCCCATCCTGCACTCTAATCAACAAACATGTTGATTTTCTGCGGAAAAATGGCAATTGCCCGGGATGCGGCATTTTCCTGGGGGTGAATGCCGCAAACGAAAGGATAACCGCCATGCACTCGCTGCTTCTTGGCCTGATCGCGGCTCTGGCCTGGGGAATCCATGACCTTTGCGTGCGGTTTATCTCGCAGAAAACCAGCATCCTGCCTGCCATGCTGATTGTCTTCGCCACCGGGGCGATTCTGGTCGCCGGGGCCGCGCTGGCACTGGGGGACTGGCAGGCGATGACCCTTGCCGCTGCCCGGCTCGCCAGCCTCTCGGGCGCCATCTTCGCCCTGGGCTCGTACGCGCTCTACCGGGCTTTCGCACTGGGACCGGTCAAGCTGGTGGCGCCGCTGGTCGGCGCCTATCCGGTGCTGTCGCTGGGCATGGCGATGCTGCAGGGCCAGCCGGTCGGCGCCGGGCACTGGCTGGCAGTTGCTGCGGTGGTTGGGGGTGTCGGCTGCATTGCCGTCTTCTCAACCGAAGACGACGGCAGCCCGGTTAACCTGCGGGCCGCAGCCTGGGGCCTGGCCGGTGCCATCGGTTTTGCCCTGACCTTTGCTATCGGCCAGGCAGCAACCCAGGCCGGCGCCGAGCTGCCGGTGCTGATCGTGACCCGCCTGGCCGCGATCCTGCTGCTTCTGGGCCTTGCGTGGCTTGTCCGGATGGTGCAGCTGCCCTCGCGCAAGGTACTGCCGCTTCTCTTCATAATGGGCACTCTGGATGCCGTTGCCCTTGGCCTGGTGATCTACTCCGGCACCCTTCCCCGCCCCGAATTCGCCTCGGTCAGCGCTTCTCTGTTCGGCCTGGTTACCGTGGTGCTGGCTTGGCTGGTTCTGCGGGAAAGCATGAACCGGGCGCAATGGATCAGCGTTGCCGTCACTTTCGGCGGCATTGCCTATCTGGGACACTGATCTCCTCAAAGCGCTCGCCCTTCCATCTGACGCCCCGCCTTTTCTCCTCTTTCCATAAAAAAACTCCCGCCGGGTGCGTTCCGGCGGGAGCTCGTTTTGTCCGGTGCGCGGCGTTCTGCGCTTAGGCGGTCAGGCCCTCGGGTTCCTGAAGGTTGTTGGCGC
>JBFOLS010000081.1:0-4507 GCA_040830225.1 Leisingera sp. | reverse complement strand
CTGATGAATGCACGGCCCTCGCATCTTCTGGACCCGAAATTGTTCGATTTCGCCGGTCTGGAGCTGAAGAGCGATGATTCTGGGCCGGAAATTTCCGGAATTCCCAAGCTGCGTTAACTCCCGGGTTATCTCACCGCCTTACTCTGATGCCTGAATGACTGGCTGCAGACGAAAGGTCTGAGAATGACAAACACGGGTTCAGGTCTCTTGGCACGCCTCCGGCAAACGCTTGCCCCGGCCCTGTTCGGACCGCCGGTTCTGGCTTTCCTGCCTGCCCTGACCCTGGCTACCTACTGGCTTGGCGGCGAAGCAGCGCTGCTGTCGGTGGCGCTTGGATTGCCGGTGCTGATCGCCCTGACCGGCGGTTTAGGCAAGCTCGGTGGCTCCGGCCAGCCGCGCGACAGCATCACCGGGATGATGCTGCGCGACGGGTTCGAGCAGGAAGCTGCCCGGATTTTTGAGGACTGCGCCGACACCGACCTGCGCTCGGCCGTTTTTGTGATCGAGCTTGACGACTACAAGGAACTGGCCGACCGGCACGGCCAGGAAGCCGGCGACCGGATCATGCAGCATTGCGGTGCGCAGATCGCCTCGGCCCTGCGCCAAAGCGATACGGTGGCCCGGATCGGCGACAGCCGCTTTGCCATCTGCCTGGCCCCGACCCTGCAGCTGGACCTGGAACTCTGCATTCAGCTGGCTGGCCGGATGCAGACCGCGGCCGAGGAACCGGTGCCGCTTGACGGCACAACGGTTTACATGACCTCCTCCATCGGCTTTTGCCAGCGCAACCGGGCTCCGGGCCAAGCTGCCACGGACTGGATTGGCGCCGCCACCGCCGCCCTGGCCGAGGCGCAAAGCAACGGCCCTGGCGGTATCCGCGCGTTTTCCGCCGATATGTCGGGCCGCGGCAACTCCCGCACCAACCTGCGCGAGGAAGCCGCCTCCGCATTGGAAACCGGCCAGATCCAGGCCTGGTTCCAGCCGCAGATCTGCACCGACACCGGCCGGGTTTCCGGGTTCGAGGCGCTGGCACGCTGGTCGCACCCCGTGCAGGGGTTGATCCCGCCCTCGACTTTCCTGCCTGCACTGGAGGAAGCCGGGCTGATGGACCGGCTGAGCCAGGTGATGCTTTACAACGCTCTGGTGGCCATCAAGGCCTGGGACGCTGCAGGCGTGCATGTGCCCGCCGTCGGAGTGAACTTCGCCACCCAGGAGCTGCGCAATCCCGGGCTGGCCAGCCGGGTGAAATGGGAGCTTGAGCGGTTTGAACTGGAGCCCAGCCGCCTTTGCGTCGAAATCCTTGAAACCGTCATGACCGATCAGCCCGACGATGTGGTCACCCGCAACATTCTGGCCCTCAGCGAATTGGGTTGCCAGATTGATCTGGACGACTTCGGCACCGGCCACGCCTCGATAGCCGCGGTGCGCCGTTTCAGCATCTCCCGTATCAAGATCGACCGCTCCTTTGTGATGAAGGCTGATCAGGACCCGGACCAGCAGAAACTGATCTCCGCCATCCTGACCATGGCCGAACGGCTGGAACTGGAAACCCTGGCCGAAGGTGTCGAAACCGCAGGCGAGCACGCGCTTCTGGCACAGCTGGGCTGCGGCCATGTGCAGGGCTTCGGCATTGGCCGTCCGATGCCATTTGACCAGACCCTGGATTGGATCACCGCCCATGAAGCCAAGCTGCAGGACACGCCCGTGATCGGCCGCCAGACGCCCTGATTGCTCAATTCCCCCCAAATACTTTGATTTTCTGCCGTGCCGGGGCCCTATGCCGCCCCGGCACGCCGCGATTCTGCTTGACCTTTGCGGCCCACCTCTGTTGAACCCCTCCTGTCATTCCATGCACGAGGTGGCAGTCCCCAATGGACGATCAGAACAAAAATCTTATTCTCGCAACCGCACTCAGCTTTCTGGTGATCCTCGGGTGGTACACCTTCTTCCCGCCGCCAGAGCCGGAACAGGCCCCTGAAACCGCAGTCAGCGATACCGCTCCGGCAGGCGATACCGCCCTGGCGCCCAGCGCCTCTGCCGACGCGGTGGCAGAGACCGCCGCGGAAGACGCTGAAGCCACCCAGGCGCCGCGCGTGGCCATCGACACGCCGCGGGTTACCGGCAGCATCTCGCTGCAGGGCGGCCGGATCGACGACCTGTCGCTGAAAGACTACCGCGAGACGCTGGAAGAGAATTCCCCGATCGTCAAACTGCTGAAGCCCGTCGGTGAGCAGCAGGCCTATTACGCCCTCTACGGATGGGCCCCGGGCGCCGGCCTCAGCCCCAGCGACGTGCCGGGCGCCAACACCGTGTGGTCTGCCCCGGCTGATTCTACCCTGGCCCCGGACAGCCCGGTGACGCTCACCTGGGACAACGGCAACGGCCTGGCCTTCTCCCGCACCATCTCGGTGGATGAGAACTATATGTTCTCGGTCACCCAGTCGGTTGCCAACACCTCCGGCGGCACCGTCTCCCTGGCGCCCTACGGCACCCTGGCCCGCCACGGCCAGCCTGCGGAGCTGAAGAACTTCTTCATCCTGCACGAAGGCCTCGTGGCGATGGCCGACGGCGAGCTGGCCGAGACCGATTATGACGACATGGCCGATTTCGAGCCCGACCCCCGCGACGGCTCCAAGTCCGAGGTCAAACAGATCGAGGCCAACGGCTGGACCGGCTTCACCGATCACTACTGGATGTCGACCCTGGTCCCGGCCCCCGGCCAGTCCTTCCGCTCGATCGCCAAATTCGACGAACGCCGCGAGATCTACCAGACCGACATCGTGCTGCCGACCGTGACCCTGGCCGACGGCCAGTCCTCGGAAGTGACCACCGAACTGTTTGCCGGCGCCAAGGAATGGGCCACCATCCGCGGCTACCAGAAGGCAGGCATCCAGGGTTTCCTCGACTCGATCGACTGGGGCTGGTTCTTCTTCCTGACCAAACCGATGTTCGCGGTCCTGCACTGGCTGAACGTAATGATCGGCAACATGGGCTGGGCAATCATCGGCCTCACCGTCCTGATCAAGATCCTGGTCTTCCCGCTGGCGTATAAATCCTATGCGTCGATGGCGAAGATGAAGGAACTGCAGCCGGAGATGGAAAAGCTCAAAGAGCGCGCCGGCGACGACCGCCAGAAGATGCAAAAGGAGATGATGGAGCTCTACAAGAAGGAGAAGGTGAACCCCGCCGCGGGCTGTCTGCCGATCCTGATCCAGATCCCGATATTCTTCTCGCTCTACAAGGTGATCTTCGTCACCCTGGAACTGCGCCACGCGCCTTTCTTCGGCCCCTTCCAGGATCTCAGCGCGCCGGACCCAACCTCGATCATGAACCTCTTCGGCCTGCTGCCCTTTGCGGCACCGGCGCCGGAAAGCATCATGGCCCTGGTCTTCATCGGCATCCTGCCGATCCTGCTGGGCGTTTCCATGTGGCTGCAGCAAAAGCTGAACCCGGCGCCCACCGACCCGACCCAGCAGATGATCTTTGCCTGGATGCCCTGGGTGTTCATGTTCATGCTCGGCGGCTTCGCATCCGGCCTGGTGGTCTACTGGATCGCCAACAACACGATCACATTCACTCAGCAGTATCTGATCATGCGCAGCCACGGCTACAAACCGGACGTGTTCGGCAACATCAAGTCGAGCTTCAAGAAGAAGCCCAAGGCTGACAGCTGATGACCGCTGAGGTCACCCAAATCTGGCGCCACCCGCTCAAATCCCATGGGCGGGAGGCACTGGAAGACGTTACCGTGAGCGCCGGGCAGACCATGCCCGGCGACCGCGTTTGGGCGGTGGCGCATGAGGCATCCGATGCCGACGGCAGCCAATGGGTCTCCTGGGCCAATTTCACCCGCGGCGCCAAGGCGCCCCGGCTGATGGCAATCGACTCGGCCTATGACGAGGCAGCGGGCCTCCTGACCCTGACCCACCCGGACCGCCCCGACCTGACCTTTGATCCCGGCAAACCCGATGACCAGGCCCGCTTCCTGGAATGGGAAAAGCCGCTGCTGCCGGAAAACCGGGCCGGATCGTCCCATATCATCCGGGTGCCCGGCCGCGGCATGACCGATACCGAGTTCCCTTCGATCACCCTGTGCAACTGGGCCTCCCACCGGGCCGTGGAGCAGGCCATCGGCCATGAGCTCTCTGCCAAACGCTGGCGCGGCAATATCTGGTTCGACCTGGGTGAAGCCTGGGCTGAGAACACCTGGCTGGGCCGTGAGGTGCAAATCGGCGAGGCCGTGTTTGCCGTTCGCGAACGTGTGGTGCGCTGCCTGGCCACCGCTGCCAGCCCAGAGACCGGCGAGCGTGATGCCGACACGCTGAGAACTTTGAAAGACAACTGGGGCCACCAGGATTTCTCGGTATATGCCGAAGTTGTCCGCGGCGGCCGCATCCGCATCGGCGATGCGGTAGAGGTGCTGTAATGCAGATGCAATTCCCCCTGGCCGAAGCTCCGGACGAAATTACTCTGGAGAAAGGCCGCAAGCTGTTTGCGGGTGAGACCG
>JBFOLS010000080.1:0-20776 GCA_040830225.1 Leisingera sp. | reverse complement strand
CCATCCGGTTTTGGTTCTTGTTTCGCTTTGGCCATTCTGGCACGGGATCGAGAGAACTCACCATTGCTGATCTGGTCCGCGAGCCTGTGAATGGTTTGCCTGTTTCCTTGCAGAAGCCTTTTTGCCTCGGCATCCTCACGACGCGGATTGTCGTTTTTAGAAAAAATTTCGACCATTCCAAGTCTCCATGTTGTTGCCTCGGAGCTTTTATCAAACGCACTGTAACTTAATGCGGTGCGTAATCAGCTCAGAGTATTGAGTTTGGGGCGTGTGTTTTTGCCCTGTTCGCTTAGGTAAGGATAGATTTTATAACGTTGCGAGTCTAGGAAAACCGGATGCGGTGGAGTGCAAATCCGGAAAGAACCGAAATGTGTCCCGTTAGGGTGAAGTCTGAAGAGTGGAGCGCCACAAATGATTGAGTTTAATTGCTTTAATATTCTTGAGCCATTGGTCTTTGAGGGGCACTGTCAGAAGAAATCAGCTTGAGGCGGGCAGGGCGGTTTCGTAGCGTCTGGCAATGACCAAGCGCAGCCCCTTTCGGTACTTCAAAACCAGCCCCGAGATCATCCGCCTGGCGGTGATGATGTATATCCGGTTTCCGCTTTCGCTTCGGGATGTCGAGGACCTCCTGCACGAGCGCGGCATTGAAGTGAGCCATGAATCCGTGCGGTTCTGGTGGCAGCGCTTCGGGCCGAAATTTGCGGCCGAGATCCGCAGGAAACTTGTTGAAAACCTTCGCTCCTACTCGAACTGGAAGTGGCACCTGGACGAGATGTTCGTGAAGATCAATGGCGAACGCCATTACTTGTGGCGGGCCGTCGACCACGAAGGTGAAGTCCTGGAAAGCTTCGTCACAAGGAAGCGTGACAAGAAGGCGGCGCTGAAATTCTTAAGGAAATCAATGAAACGCCATGGCCGGCCCCAGATTATCGTGACTGATAAGCTCCGGTCCTACGGTGCAGCATTGAAGGAAATAGGTGCCTCAGGTCTGCAGGAAACCGGCCGCTGGCTGAACAATCGGGCCGAGAATTTGCACCTGCTGTTCCGCCGGCGGGAGCGGGCGATGCAAAGGTTCCGTCGAATGCGAAGTCTGCAGACGTTCGCCACCGTCCACGCCTCAGTCTACAACCTGTTCAATTCGGAGCGCAGCCTCAATTTCTGCCTCAAGTTCAAGCCGCACCACCGCTCTCGCCGAGTGGTGCGGCCATTGTGCCGAATAAGGGGCGCTAATCCTGCCTGTGGTTAGACTGGTTCGCATTGGCCTGGCAGCGCCGCCATAATCATCAGAGCAGAAAAGCGACAGGATCCCGCTGGGTTCAGACCGGCGGGCCTAGCTGCTGTTTCAGATTCGGTGCGGATCAGTTCGGCCGTACCGCTACGAGTACGACACCCAGTTCCTCTTCCAGTTCCTGCAGTTTCTTGAGCTGGTCCTCCGGCAGCGCGGCGGTATCCGCATCAACGCCGGCCAGTGCCACCACTGGGCTGCCGATATCCTTTTCAAGAGCCTGGATCGCGTTGAGCTTGTCTGTTTCAAGGGTGGCAAGCGGATAGAGCATGATCTTCTCCTGTTTGTGAACACTATCAATTATAGCCGAATTTCCCGGCGCAGGGGCGGTTGATTTCAGGCGGAGCTGACCCGTTGCCAATATGGCGGAAAACAGCGAAGCCGGCGGGCGGCGCCGGTGGTTTGAATAAATTCTTCAGTGTTATTTACTTTCCTGACCGCTTGCGCTGACCTCTTGTTCAGGCGGTTTGATTCGAAAGCTTTGGCAGGGTCTTCAGGCTTTTCTGGAAACAAACAGGGCATTCCAGGCAGATTGAATGCAATTCCGGCCTATTTCCCCAAGGGCAGCCAAGCCGCAACCGCATAAAGAGGCGGTATGGCCATGGTTTCTCCTTGTTTCAGTATCGGAAACAGTCAGCGTGCCAAACTGGCGTGCGGCCTGATGATCAGCCTCAGATTGCAGGGGAAAACTGCAGCTGGCAGCGGAAAATGGAAACAATCACTGTCGGTGGCGGCATGAAATCTATGGAAATTGCAGCCGCCGGGAGGGCAATGGGGGGAATTTTAGGCAATTTTTTGGCTTTGTGGCCGGGAGACCCTAAAGTATGCATGGATTAGCCCATTTGGGGGGGCGAGTTCTGCAAGCTGCTGGAGTGTGGTGGACTACTAAAATTTGAAATGGTCCCGGTGCCGCTAAGACGGCACACCGCTGATCCGAATGCTACTGCTAACCGGCTGCGTGCTGCTACAGCGCGCAATCCAGTGCGCTTGCGCGTTCTGGCCTCCATCCCGTTTGGGCTGGTGTTTTTGACTGCGGCGTTCCGCATGACTTTGCGGCTGTCCGGCTGGCCCGAAAGATGGGGCTTGGGGCCAGACCGGTGAGGAAAAGGTGATGACAAATAGTTACGATAAGCCGAATCCGGCGCTGGACGGGATTGTCGAGGGCACTTCCGGGGATGACCTGATCGATGCGGCCTATACCGGCGATCCCGAAGGCGACATGGTCGATAATGGCGATGCTATCGACCCGTCTGCAGGCCCGGACGATGATGTCATTATTGCCGGCTCCGGCAACGACAGCATCTATGCAGGTGCCGGCGACGACACCGTGGACGGAGGTACCGGTGACGATCTGATCTATGGCGACGGTGTCTCCGGCGCCACCAGCCCGGTTTCGATCACCATCGACTCGACAAGCGCTGCGTTCCGCAACCAGGTGTTTGCCTATACCATCGACCCGGACACCGGCGAGATCAGCAACGTTGTGGTGCTGAGCGAAAATGCCAAGGAAGACGTGGGTGAGACTTTCACCTACGACGCGCCCGAAGGCGCCGTGGTGGGCGTGGGCATCATCAGTCCGCAAGGCACTTTCTTCTCTTCCGGCTATGGCTCCAACGTCGGGCTGAACAGCGACGGGCTGGTTCATACGCTGGGCATCACCCAGAACCCCGACGGATCGGTCAAATTGGGCTTCGAGGATCTGGCCGGCCTGGGCGACCGCGACTTCAACGACGTCAAGCTGACTGTTGATCTGGGCACCTCCGGCACCGAGTTCGACAACGCGCATTTCGACTATGACTCCGAACCGCTGGACCCGGTTGTGCCGGGCGATGACGTGCTGATCGGCGGTGACGGCGATGACACCATCTTCGGCGGCGGCGGCGACGACACCATCGATGGCGGCGACGGTTCTGATGGGGTCGACGGCGGCGACGGCGACGACGTGATCGACACCTCGGGCGGCGTGCCGTTGCCGGACCGCGGTTTCCCGGGCTACACCGGAACCGATCCGGACATCCCGTTCATCCCGGCCGATCCGGATCCGTTTGATGACATGGATACCGTTCTGGGCGGTGTCGGCAATGACACCATCTCGACCGGCGACGACGCTGATGTGATCGAAGGCGGCTCCGGCATGGACGTGATCGATGCAGGCATCGATGACGACACAATCGACGGCGGCGCGGATGCCGATGTGATCACCGGTGGCGAAGGCTCCGACCTGATCCAGGGCGGCAGCGGCGGCGACACCATCTATGGCGGCCTGAACCCGGCCTTCCCGGATGGTCTGAACATCACCGACGACGGCAGCGACGGCCGCCCGGCCGACCCGGACCCGACCAACGGGATGGACACCATCGACGGCGGTGCCGGCAATGACCTGATCTTTGGCCAGGACGATGATGACGTCATCACTGGCGGCGCGGGCAATGACACCATCGACGCGGGTATCGACGACGACGAAGTCTCTGGCGGTTCGGGCAACGACCTGATCACCGGCGGCCATGGCGCAGATACCCTGTCGGGCGGCGACGGCCGGGATACCTTCATCGGCGGCAATGCCGGCGATGTGGTCGACGGCGGCTCGGGCGGCGATGACTTCGACACCCTGGACCTGACCGGCACCGGCCCGTTTGAGCTGACCGGCGTCACCGTCGACGCGGACGGCAACAGCATCTCGGGCACCGTCAATTTCCTGGACGGTGACGGCGATGTTACCGGTTCGATGACCTTTGGCGAGATTGAGCAGATCATTCCCTGCTTCACCCCGGGCACGCTGATTGCGACACCTCTGGGCGAGCGCCGGGTCGAGGACCTGAAGGCCGGCGACCGGGTGATCACCCGCGACAACGGCATCCAGGAGATCCGCTGGATCGGCACCCGCACGCTGGAAGGCATTGAGCTGGCGAAGGCCTCGCACCTGCAGCCTGTGCTGATCAGCCAGGGTGCCCTGGGCAATGGTCTGCCGGAGCGCGACATGATGGTCAGCCCGAACCACCGGGTGCTGGTCGCCAACGACAAGACCGCGCTGTACTTTGAGGACCGCGAGGTTCTGGTGGCAGCAAAGCACCTGACCGGCCTCGCGGGCGTCGACCGGGTGGAGACCTCCAAGGTCACCTATATCCACTTCATGTTCGACCAGCATGAGGTTGTGCTGTCCGACGGTGCCTGGACCGAGAGCTTCCAGCCCGGCGACCAGTCCCTGCGGGGCCTGGACAACGCGCAGCGCAACGAGCTGTTCGAACTGTTCCCGGAACTGAAGTCCGAGAAGGGCCGCGCAGCCTATACAGCGGCGCGCCGCTCGCTGCGCAAACATGAAGCGCATCTGCTTGTGCATTGATTTATGCAGCTGCCGTTTTGGGGGAGACGGCAGCAAAAAAGCAAAAGCGCAGGGAGGCAGGGCATTTTGCCCTGCCTTTTCTTTAGCAGGGCTCAGCGGCTGCCGCGCCAAGCGGCCCAGTCTTCGGGCGTGTCCAGATCGGTCAGCGCATGGCGGCCGGGCAGAGGAACGGTCTGCACGGTCTCGCTCTTCAGAATGCTGCGCGCGCCCTGGTCGCCAGTGAGGGTCCGCAGGGCTTCAAAGCAACGTCGGGGAAAAAGCACGGGATGGCCGGCTGTGCCATCCTCGGCAGTGGCGCGCAGGATGGGGCTGGTCTCGCCGCGGAAATGCGCAACGAGGTGCAGCATGTCCTGGGTTTCGATTTCCGGCATGTCTGCGGGCAGGATCATGACGGCTTCCGTCTCCGGCGGCAGGGCTGCAACGCCGCGCCGGATCGAGGCGGACATGCCGTCCTGTGCATCGGGCACGGGGACTGGAACGGCTGTACCGGTTGCAGAGGCACGCGGGTGCGCGCTGCTGGGCAGTGTCACATAGACCGGCAGCCCGGTCAGCGCCGCGCGGCGGCACATCAGCGAGAGCAAGGGCTGGCCGCTCACATCTTCCATCAGCTTGTCGCGGCCCTTCATCCGGGAGGAGGCGCCGGCGGCTAGGAGAAGAATGGCGATAGCGGTCATGGTTTTCCCGGCCTCTGCAGCGGGCCGCGAGGCTGGATGCCTCCGGCGGGAGTATTTTGGGAAAGATGAAAACAGGGCCGGGCGGCGGGCGCAAGCCGGGGCTTGCGGGTAGGTAAGGAGGGGTGACCCAATGTTTCGCGCGCGAAACATTCCGGCAGGGGCACTGACGTGTGTGTTGCGGGAGTTCCGTGGCGGCAGCGTGCGCTGCCCTGGCAACAGGGGGCAGGCAGGTCAGGCTTGCTGACCTGCCAGGGGTGCTTAACCGCGCATACGAGCGCCGTCGGCGTCGAACAGCGGTTCGGTGATCAGCCGGGCCTTGTACATTTTGCCGAGGATCTCGATCTCGACTTCAAGGCCTTCCTGGGCGCGCTCCGTGGGGACGAAGCCCAGGGCAATCGATTTCTGCGCGTGGTGCGAGTAGCCGCCCGAGGTGCAGAAGCCAACGACGGCGCCGTCGAGCCAGATCGGCTCATAGGCGACTACATCGGCATCATCCGCCTCGACCTCGAAAGCACAAAGCTGGCGGGCGGGGCCTGCGTCGCGTTCAGCCTCGGCTGCTGCGCGGCCGATGAAATCCGCGTTTTTCTTGAAGGATATGAAGCGGTCGAGGCCGGTTTCCGCCGCTGTATAATCGGGTGAAAACTCGCGCAGCCAGGAGCCGAAGAACTTGTCCAGCCGCAGCGACATCATCGCCCGCATGCCGAAGGGCTTCATGCCGTGCGGCTGGCCTGCATTCCACAGTGCGTCCCACAGGGCGCGCTGGCTGGGCAGGTCGCAGTAGATTTCATAGCCGAGATCGCCGGTATAGCTGACCCGCTGCACGATGCAGTCGGCCATGCCAACGGTCAGGCGGCGCACATCCATGAAACGCATGTCAGAGATGTCGGTGCGGGTGCAGGCCTGCAGCACGTCGCGCGCCATGGGGCCTGCGATTTGGAACCCGTTACGGGTGTCGGAGATGTTCTCGAGAGCAACGCCGTCGTCCAGGTTCTGCAGGAACCAGCGCATGTGGTAAGCCTGCGAACCATAGGAGGCGGTGAGCTGGAACTCTTCTTCCGAGAGGCAGGAGATGGTGAAATCGCCGATCAAACGGCCCTTGGGCGACAGCATCGGGGTCAGCGACAGGCGGCCCGGTTGCGGCACACGGCCTGCCATGATGCGGTCGAGCCAGGCACGGGCGCCGGCACCCTTGATCAGGTATTTGCCGAAGTTGTGGACCTCGTTGATGCCGACGTTTTCGCGCACCGCTTTGACTTCGCGGGCGGTGGCGTCAAAGGCGTTGGAGCGGCGGAAGGAGGGGGTCTCGTAGCGCGGCTCGTCGCCTGTCGCGAAGTAGTTCGGAACTTCCATGCCGTATTGCGCGCCCCAGACGGCGCCCATGCCGTCAAAGATGTCATACATCGGGGTGGTGCGGAACGGGCGGGCTGCGGGCAGCTCCTCGTTCGGGTAGGCGATGGAGAAGCGTTTCTGGTAGTTTTCAATGACTTTCGGGCGGGTGTAGCCCGGGGTGATCCAGTCGCCGAAGCGGGCGGTGTCCATGGCAAACGTGTCGCGCTCGCATTCGCCCTCGACCATCCATTGAGCGAGCATCAGGCCGACGCCGCCGCCCTGGGAGAAACCGGCCATGACCGCGCAGGCGGACCAGTAGTTGCGCATGCCCGGCACCGGGCCGACCAGCGGGTTGCCGTCCGGGGCAAAGGTGAAGGGGCCGTGGATCACCGATTTGACGCCTGCGGCCTCCAGCGCCGGGAAGCGTTTGTAGGCAAAGGCGATGGAATCCTCGATCTTGTCGAAGTCATCGGGCAGCAGCTCGTGGCCGAAGTCCCAAGGCGTGCCGTCCACCGCCCAGGGTTTGCAGGGCTGTTCGTAGAAGCCGATGCAGAGGCCGCGGCCTTCCTGGCGCAGGTAGCTTTCGCCGGCCGGGTCCATCACATGCGGGTGCTCGCCGCCGCCGTCGATGATCTCGGCGATCATAGGCACCTCGTCGGTGACGATATACTGGTGCTCCATCGGGTGCAGCGGGAAGTAGACACCGGCCATGGCGCCAACCTCGCGGGCCCAGAGGCCGCCTGCGTTGACGATGTGTTCGGCGTGGATGGTGCCCTTGTTCGTCACCACGTCCCAGCTGCCGTCGGGGCGCTGGTTGGTTTCGATCACCTTGCAGTGGGTTTCAATAGTGGCGCCGCCCATACGCGCGGCCTTGGCGTAGGCGTGGGTGGTGCCGGAGGGGTCGAGGTGGCCGTCGAGCGGGTCATAGAGGCCGCCGATGATGCCGTCCACATTGGTGACCGGGGCGATCTTCTTGATCTCTTCGGGGGAGACGATTTCGGTTTCCAGCCCCATGAAACGGTGCTTGGCGCGCTCCGCCTTCAGCATGTCGAAGCGTTCCTGGGTCTCAGCCAGGGTGACGCCGCCCACATGGTGGAGGCCGCAGGACATGCCGGTGATCTCTTCCAGCTCTTTGTAGAGCTTGATGGTGTAGCCCTGCAGCGCCGCCATGTTGGTGTCGCCGTGGAGGGTGTGGAAACCGCCTGCCGCGTGCCAGGTCGAGCCGCTGGTCAGTTCCGAGCGTTCGATCAGCATGACGTCCGACCAGCCGAGCTTGGTCAGGTGGTAGAGAACAGAGCAGCCGACGACGCCGCCGCCGATAACTGCCACGCGAGTGGTGGTCTTCATGAGGCCTCTCCCTGATTAGGTGCTGGCTGCATTCTGGACATATGTGAACAGTAGTCCAGCAGAAAATGGCACCCAAGGCCGCTGAAGGTGGCGCAGAGGCGGAAAATGTCACTCGGAGGTGCGGAAGCGACTGTTTTGGATCAGGAATATCGCGGTGAGGGGAGCAGCAAGAAGGATTACACCGACGGTGATCAGCAGAAACCCGAGCTGGGAATAGTCGGCGGGGGTGGTGATGGAGCCTGCCGAATCTGTGACTTGCCGTGTCACCACGAAGATTTCGTTCAGGTACTTGGTGCCCAGGCTGGAGGCCGAAAGTGCCAGATTGGTGAATGAGGCCATGACTGCAAAGAAGGTGGCCTTGAGCCCTGAGGGTGCGTTGCGGGCGATCCAGGCGAGCATGGGAATCATCGCAACCTGGCCCAGAGGGGATTCGACCGCGGTATCGACTATGGCGATGAAGCGTGCATCGACGACGCCGCCGGTCATCGCAGCGGTCCAATGGTGGGCGCCGTAGTAGAGCGCGATGTTGGGCAGGCTGAGGGTTGCCTCGGTTATCGCCAGGAAGGCAACGATCCAGGCGATCGGGCGTCTGGCCATCAGCGGGCGGAAGATCAGCATACCTGCGAGTGTCAGCAGCGAAGTGATCAGGGAGAGGACCGAGAGGAACTGCTGGTCAAACCCCAGCACGTCGATCTCGAACCAGGTTGCGCCGGGTCCGCGCAGGGGCGTGGCGCGGTAGACAAAGATGATGATAGCGGTGCCGATCAGCGTGCGGGCGTGATCAGTTGGCAGCACGGCTACCAGCTGGCGCATCAGGAACAGGACGATGGCCATGGAGCCGGCAAAGACGATTTCCTGCGAATAAGGCACATCACCCAAGCCCACGGCGAGAGAGAGCACTACAAAGGCGCCGCCGCCAATGAAGTACCAATGGTTGGGGGTTATCGGTTCGCGGGGAAGTTCCAAGCGGGCGCGGATGTCCTCGGGCGGCAGGCCGGCGCGGCGCAGCTGGGCGGTTTTGGCCCATTTCTGGACGATGGCAAAGGCAACGCCGGAGAGGGAAATGACCGGGATCAGCAGGGCCAGTGTGAAGACAAAACCGTAAAGAGCGCCTTTGTCCGCTTGGGCCAGGGCATCAGCGCCATCGAACAGGGCGACGTTCAGGGCGGCGGCGGCGCTGGAGCCGCCGATCAGCGCAATACGGCCAAAGGTCTGCATGGTGGTGTGAAGGGATTTGGTCTCGGCCTCGGGCAGGGGGAGGCCGTGGGGATCGGTGTGGGGCACGGCCTCAACCGACATGGCGTCGGCGACCACGTCCTGCAGCACAAATCCGCAAGGTGCCAGCATGGCTGCCGTGACGTACCAGGCATTGGCAGGCATGAGTGTTGCCATCATGCCCGGTTCCAGAACCAAGGCGGCCAGAATGCCGTAGCTGCCAGCCATCAGCCCGGCACCCAGGAGGATCAGCAGGTACTTCCATCGCCAGATCAGGTCGACCAGATGCCCCAGTGGCATCTTCAGCGCCCAGGGCAGTCCGACCCAAAATGCCAAACCTGCCAGGAAAGCGGCCGATAAGTCGAGGTATTCCTTGACGAAAAAGGACGCGGCAACGGTGGTTATGCCCTGCGCGCCATAGGCGAAATAGATCAGGAGCGGCGGTACAAAAGACCAGCGCATCTGCCGGAACAATTCAACGACGATGTTGTCGAACCAGTCCCGTGCCAATACCGCCGCACGGTTCATGCAAGCGGCCTGATTCTGAGGCCGGTGACCCGGTTGCCTTCGCGATCTGTTACTTCAAACCGGAAGCCGTGGAAGGAGAAAACCTGACCCTTGGTCGGGATCATCTGAGCCTCGTGGATCACCAGGCCCGCGATTGTGTTGGCCTCGTCGTCCGGCAGGTTCCACTCGGTCGCGCGGTTCACATCGCGGATCGTGGCCGCGCCTTCAACCAGATAAGAGCCGTCCGCGGTCTTCTTGACGATATTTTCCTCGGCCGGGTCGAATTCATCGGTGATCTCGCCGACGATCTCTTCCAGGATATCCTCCAGCGTGATCAGCCCCTGCAGAGCGCCGTATTCGTCCACGACAAGGGCAAAATGCGAGCGGATGCGCAGGAACTGGCGCATCTGTTCGTCCAGCGTGGTGGTTTCAGGAATGAAATACGGGTTCTTGGCCACCTGCTGGATGTCGAAGGACTGCAGCCTGCCGGCATCGCCGCCCGCCTGCTCATACATTGCCCGGAACAGATCCTTGGCGTGCACCACCCCGATAATGTTCTCCTGCTCGCCGCGGTAGACCGGCAGGCGTGTGTGCGGACTTTGCAGGCATTGCTCCAGGATGGTTTCCGGTTCGGCCTCGGCGTCGATCATCTCGATATTGGAGCGATGCAGCATGATTTCTTCGACAAAGCGGTCGGAGAGATCAAGCGCGCCAAGGATCCGGTCGCGGTCTTCCTTTTCAACCACACCCTCGGAGTGGCCGAGGTGCAGGGCACCGGCGATTTCCTCGCGCACTGCCATGATCTGGCTGTCAGGGTCGATCTGCACTCCGAAGAGCCGCAAAACACCCCGTACCAGCAGCCGGACTGTGCCCACGACGGGCGCCAGCACAGTGACCAGGAAACCGATCACAGGGGCGACGGACGCGGCGGCCTTTTCAGCGTTGGAGATGGCATAGGTCTTAGGGAGCACCTCGGCGAAGACCAGAACCAGCAGGGTCATCACCAGGGTCGCCAGTGCCACGCCGCCCTCGCCGAAGGCGCGGGTAAACAATGCAGTCGCCAGCGAGGCTGCCAGGATGTTGACCAGATTGTTGCCCAGGAGGACTGAGCCGATCAGCCGTTCATTGTCTTCAGTGATGGTGAGCGCGCGCTGCGCCCCGCGCGAGCCCTTGTCGGCCTGGGTGCGCAGCTTGCCGCGCGATGCGGCCGTCAGTGCGGTTTCGGACCCTGAGAAGAACGCTGACAGGACCAGAAGAAGGACGATGGCCCCGGCAGTGATCCAGAAGGCGCTGTCGAGTACGGTGGAGGCAGTGTCCATGGAGAGTCCAGAAGTCCGGTCAGTTGTGAATGTTCGCTGTATTTATGGGGCTTTGGGCCGCTTGCTTCAAGCGCCGGTCAGCGGTCTTTGGCCAGCGGGTGGTGCTCCAGCACCAGTTCCTGCAGCCGAGCGTCCAGCACATGCGTGTAGATCTCGGTGGTGGCGATGTCTGCATGCCCCAGCAGCGCCTGGATCGCGCGCAGATCGGCGCCGTTTGCGAGCAGGTGGGTGGCAAAGGCGTGACGCAGGGTGTGCGGGGTGACCTTCTCCGGCGGGACGCCGCCGTTTACCGCCAGTTCCTTGATCAGCAGGTAGAAACGGTGCCGGGTCAGATGGCCGGACTTGCCGCGGGAAGGGAACAAAAAGCGGGAGGCGGGTCTGCCCTTTGCTTCACGTTCCGCTTCGGCATCGTCACGGGTGATCAGCCACTGTGCCAGCGCCTCGCGCGCCGGAGGGGAAAGCGGCACCATGCGCTCTTTACCGCCCTTGCCGAGGATCAGCAGCATCCGCGGATCGCCGCGTGCTGCGGAAACCGGCAGCGAGACGAGCTCGGTCACCCGCATGCCGGTGGCATAGAGCAGTTCCATCAGGCAGGCATTGCGCAGCCGGTCGGCCTCACCCCGGCCGGTTTTGCGGGCGGCCTCCAGCAGGCGGTCGACTTCGATGACCTCAAGGGTTTTCGGCAGCCGCTTTTCACGGCCCGGACCACGGATCTGGATGGCGGGGTTGTCCTCGCGCCAGCCCTCCTCAAATGCAAAGCGGTAGATTTGCTTGACTGCCGAAAGCCGGCGGGCCCGGGTGGAGCGCGCCAGTCCTTGCGCGTCGCAATTGATCAAATAGGCCTCGATATCGTCCTGGCTGGCGGTCAGGAAGTCGAGATTGCGGTGTTCCAGCCAGCCGGTCAGGTCCTTGAGATCACGGCCATAGGCCAGCAGCGTGTTCTGAGATGCCCCGGTTTCGGCCGCCTGGGCGTCCAGAAAGCTGGAGATCCACTGAAAATTGCCGCGCGGTGCCGTCATCTCACTGCCGCTCCAGGAGCATCAGCTGCAGTGCGGCGCGGCGGGCGGTGTCTTCCAGCCCTACAGCACGGAAGACGGCCAGGGCAGAGGTCAGATCGCCCAGGTTGCCGTCAGCGCCGCGGGCAAACAGCACCATGCTGCGCAGGATCGCTTCGCCAAGTCGGCCGTTGTTCAGAAGCTGCTGCACCCCGGCCGGAACCGGCGGCTGGGGGGCAAATCCGAGCGCAATGGCTTCGGCAATCTGCGTGGGGGCGGCAGCTTCGCCAGGACGTCCCTGCGCCAGTGCCGCCAGGAACTGCTCCTCCGCCCCGGCGGGCGGAGCGTCATGCGCGGCCAGTTCATAGAGCGGCGACAGCAGGCGGATACGCCAGGCAAGCGCCTTGGACGGGCCTGTCAGACCGGCCTGCGCCAGCGGTTCGGCAAAGAGGTCGGCAAAGACGGTCTCGGTGCCCGCCTGCTGCATTGCTTCCCAGGCCCGGGGCAGAGAACGGGAAAGGGCCTCGGCGCTGCCGGAGCTGAGATCGGCTTCCAGCCGTTGAACGGCAGATACCCGGTCCCAGATGCCGCCCGAGGCGGCGGGTTGGCGGGCGCTGAACAGGCCAAGGTACTGGTTGGGGTTGAGCGCACCGCCGCGGGCGAGGCGCTCGGCTGCTTCCAGCTGCGCCTTCCAGCCGGCAATGTCGCGCAAGTCGGCGGCGGCAAAGGCAGGCGGCAGCGGTGCGGTGGGCATCGGTTCGCCAATGGTTTCGAACAGGCGGAAAGTCAGCGGGTCCGGATCGGCGGGGCGGCGCAGAGGCGCTGCCAGTTCAAACAGGTCCGGATTCAGGAACCGGTCGAGAAGCTCCATCTGCGCCTTAGGCAGAAGCTCCAGTGCATGAGCAGTTTCCAGCATCAGCGCCGCGGTCGGCCAATCGCTGCGCCGTGCTGCGCAGAATACCCGCTCGGCATAGCTGTCCGACAGGTAAGGCGCGGCAGTCAGCGCCGCACAGGGCTTGTCTTCGCCGCCGGTGAGCAGCGCGGCGTCGAACCAGCGGCTAAACCTCTCCTTGCTTGCAGTGGGGCCTGCGTGTTCGGCCAGCGCCTGCGACGGGTCGGTCGCGCCCAATGCCAGCAGCCGGTCAAGGCGGGCCAGCAGGATGCGGTCCCGGTCAGAGGCCGGCGGCCGGGTTTCCGACAGGAGCAGGGTGAATAGCAGCGCCTGCATCGCCGGGCTGCCGCGCACCGGCACGGTTTCGATCAGATGGGCTATTTTTTCCGCATCGCTTCCGCGCCACAGATCTGCGGGCAGGCCGGTGGCGGACGGTGGTACCAGGCCGACCGGCGGCTGCAGGATTTCCAGCGGTGTCACCGATACCGGCGGCAATGCGGCCGTACCGGTCACCGGCGGCTCCAGCAGCACGGTTCCGGGCAGACCGCTGCGCGGCTGGGTCTGATTGAGCCAGTCTATGGCCGCCAGGGGTTCATTGGCCAGCGCCTGGCCGGCCAGCATCGCACCAGCAGCCGCGGCGGCTTTAATCCGCATTCAGCACCACCGGCTTGCGCACCTCGGTGGCGGGCGCGCGGAAGTCGGCGCCGAACCAGGGGCCGATATAGGCATAGCCCACAAGCCCGATCCCGGCGAGAACCGCTAAATAGACCAGATACTTAATCAATCGCCCCATGGTGTACCCAATGCCTGTTTCCTGCTCTTTTGCTCAAGTTATATATGGCCTTTTCCGCAAGATCACGTCATTCACTGAAGAATGAGCGAAAAAGAGCAAAGCAGCGGCCAGAAGGCTGCAGGCCCGGTGCCGGGGAAACTGAAAAAGACCATCGTGATGGTGGGCATGATGGGGGCCGGAAAGACCGCCGTGGGACGTGCTTTGGCGGCCCGGCTGAATGTGCCCTTTCTGGACAGCGACCACGAGATCGAGGCCGCTGCCAATATGACAATTCCTGAGATTTTCGCCCGCGATGGCGAGCCGTTTTTCCGCCAGAAGGAGCGGCAGGTGATTGCGCGCCTCCTGGAGGAGGAACGCGGCATTCTGTCGACCGGCGGCGGCGCCTTCCTGGCCGAGGAAAACCGTGAGGTGATCACTGCCAAGGGGGTTTCAGTCTGGCTGAATGCGGATCTCGAGGTGCTGTGGAACCGGGTGCGCCACCGCGATACCCGGCCGCTGCTGCGCACCGCCGATCCGCATGCGACGCTCAGTGATCTGTACCACGCGCGGGTTCCCTTTTATTCCCAGGCTGACCTGGCCGTCGTCTCGGACGGGCAGGCGGCGATTGAAACCATGGTTGACCGCGTGCTGGAGGCGCTGAAGGCGCGCCCCGACGTATTGGAGTGGAAATGATGGAACGTGTTGTGCATGTGCCTCTGGGCGAGCGCGCCTATGATGTGGTGATTGCCCCCGGGCTGCTGGCGCAAGCGGGAGAGCGGATCAAGCCGCTGCTGAAGCGGCCGCAGGTGGCGGTGCTGACCGATGAGACCGTGGCGGAGAAGCACCTGGACACTTTGCGCGCAGGGCTGGCCGCCGCAGGGATCGGCATGGAGGCGCTGGCGCTGCCGTCGGGCGAGGCGACCAAGGGCTGGCCGCAGTTTTCCCGCTCGGTTGAATGGCTTCTGGAGCAGAAGGTCGAGCGCGGCGATGTGGTTGTCGCATTTGGCGGCGGGGTGATCGGCGATCTGGCAGGTTTTGCCGCAGCCGTGTTGCGCCGCGGCGTGCGCTTTGTGCAGATCCCGACGTCTCTGCTGGCGCAGGTCGACAGTTCGGTTGGCGGCAAGACCGGCATCAATGCGCCGCAGGGCAAGAACCTGATCGGCGCTTTCCACCAGCCGTCGCTGGTGCTGGCGGATACCTCGGTTCTGGAAACCCTCACAGCACGCGACTTCCTGTCCGGCTATGGCGAGGTTGTGAAGTACGGCCTGCTGGGGGATGCGGAGTTCTTTGCCTGGCTGGAAGAGCATGGGCCCGCCTTGGCCGAGGGTGATGCGGCCGCCCGGGTTGAGGCGGTGGCGCGCTCGGTGCAGATGAAGGCAGACATCGTGGTGCGCGACGAGACCGAGCAGGGCGACCGGGCGCTTTTGAACCTGGGCCATACCTTCTGCCACGCGCTGGAAGCGGCGACTGGCTATTCGGACCGTCTGCTGCATGGCGAGGGCGTGGCGATCGGCTGTGCGCTGGCGTTCGAGCTGTCGTCGAAGCTGGGCCTGTGCTCGCAGGAGGATCCCAGCCGGGTGCGGGCGCATCTGAAAGCCATGGGCATGAAGACGGATCTGGCTGACATCCCGGGAGATCTGCCGGGGGCCGAAGCGCTGCTGGACCTGATGGGGCAGGACAAGAAGGTGGTTGCCGGCCAGCTGCGGTTCATACTGGCGCGCGGCATCGGCGAGGCCTTTGTCACCGGCGACGTGCCGCCGGACGCGGTGCTGGACGTTCTGCGCAGCGCCGGAGCCTGAGCGGAACTGAACCGGGCAAATGGAAAGGGCAGCCGCGGGGCTGCCCTTTTGGTTATTGAATTTGGCGGCGTGCAGAAGCCGTGTCACGCAACGGCGCTGTTCGAGCCGGAGTCCTGATCCCAGTCATCGTCACCCCAGTCATCGTCCGCATCAAAATCGATTGCGGCACTGGGGGCAGGGGCGGCATCCGGACCGGGCAGGGCGGTCCAGGAGGAGGCGTCGCCCACGGTGAACAGCTGAACCAGTTCGCGCAGCTCCTGCGCCTGCTCGGACAGGGAGGTGGTGGCAGCTGTGGTTTCTTCGGCCATGGCAGCGTTTTGCTGCGCCATCATTTCAAGCTCGTTCACCGCGGTGTTGACGTCGCCCATCTGGGAAGACTGTTCTTTCATGTTGCCGGCGATATCGACAACCAGGCTGGAAATCTCGGTCACCTGCTCGCTTACATCGGCCATGGCGCGGCCGGCTTCATCAACCAGGGCGGCGCCGTTCTTGACCTGCTCCGAGCTGCGCGCGGTCAGCTCATCGATCTGCTGCACCGCATCCGCACAGCGCTGCGCCAGCATGCGGACCTCGCTGGCCACCACGGCAAAGCCGCGCCCCGCTTCGCCTGCGCGGGCCGCTTCGACCCCGGCGTTCAGCGCCAGCAGGTTGGTCTGGAAGGCGATATCCTGGATCACCTTGGTGATCTGGGAAATCTCCTGCGACGACTCCTGCAGCTTGTCCATTGCAGAGATGGTGTTCTTCATCACGTGATCGCACGAGCGCACGCCTTCCTGGGCGTTGCCGGCCAGCTGTTCGGCAGTGCCGGCGTTCTGGGCCGACTGCTTCACATTGTCGGTCAGTTCGCTGATAGCGTGGGTGGTTTTTTCCAGCGTGGCGGATTCCGCCTCGGTGCGGTGCGCCAGGTCCATGGAGGCTTCGGCAATGGATTTGGTGCTTTCATCCACGCTGCTGGTCAGATCGCCGATGTTGGAAATGGCTGCGCTCAGCGCCGCGAGGGACTCATTCATGTCCATGCGGATCGACTTGAACTCTTCCGGGAAGAAATCGGTGATCGGCTTGTTCAGGCGCTTGTTCTGAAGATCTGTCAGCGCTTCGCCGATGCGGCGGGCAACGGTCAGGATCTCTTCGCGGCGCTGGTTCTCGATTTCGGCTTGTTCCTCTTTTTTCTGCTGTGTCACGGTCCGCAAATCCACAACGTTCCGGGCAACCGAGCCAATTTCGTCGCGGCGGTTTGCGCCGGGCACGTCAACCTCGGTTTCGCCGCTGCCCAGCTTTTTCAGCGCAACATTCAAAACAGACAGGCCTTTGGTAATGTCCCGGGCGACAGTTATGCTTAGGAGCAGAACACCGCCAAGCAGGACTGCGGCAAAGATGGCCATTTCTGTGAGGAGCAGTTTGTTGTGCGCATCAAATTTGGCCATGTCCCGTTCCAGATGCTCGATCAGTAAAGCTTCCTTCTTTTGCATCACTTTGAGCGCCTTGGAGGCTGCATCAAACCACTGGTCCTCAGTGATTTCAGCGGTATCCCCGCCGTAAAGGATGGCAATGCGGAGGTCTTCGAACCTCTTCATCTCGGGGGTTGAGAACAGGGATTCCGCGGCGTCCCGGTCTTCTGCTGTCGCAAAATCCAGGAAGGCACGCAGGCGTTCCTTGAGCAGTTCGTGTTCCGCAACAAACAGTTCGCGGTCTTCAGGCTTCCAGCCATGCTTGAAACCGACGGAACCGGCTGCCCGTTCCAGCCCGGCGGCATCAATAGCACGCATGAAGAATGACAGTGCGACGGTTTCCTGAGAGATGAGAGGGTCGTCGATCTGCTTGGCAAGTGCGATCCCGGTCTGGATGAGAGCACCGTTCAGCTCGGTGTAATATGCCAGCAGTTTCTTGAGCTTCAGGGAATGCGTATCGATTTTGAGCCGGACATCTTTTTTGCGGGCCAATTCCGATTTGGCATACTGGATGGCCTGCACGGATTCATCAGGCAGCATTGTCAGGTCAAAATGGCCGATCTCGTCCAGGTAGGCGGCCATCGCTGCATCGTTCTTGAGCCGGACCTGTACCAGTCTTTCCGAGGGGGACTCGGCAGAACTTTCGAGATAGCTTGCGCTCAACCCGCGTTCGAGCTGCAGGTTGTGGACCAGATCGCTCATATGCTCGAGAACCTCACCGGCCTCAACCGTATTGACCTGAGCGTTTTTGTTCAGTTCATAAAGCGTTTGCCCTATGAACCACATCGACAGTGCCAGCGGGGCTGCCACAAGCATGGCGATCTTAGCTTTGACCGACATATGCCCCAAGAACCGCAATCCCATAACGTGAATCCTTGCTGTATGTTTTGAGCCAATCCGGCAAAGTGTATTCAGGAAGCCTTAAAATTCGGCTACCGGCCGTTTTTGCCCGCAATTCAAGCAGCTGAAACGCGCGGCCGTGCATTGGTTCAGTGCCGGGCGGATTTGGGCTAGGGGCGGAGATCTAGCGTGGTTTCAGAGGAAGGAAGGGTTGCGCCGGTGTTGATGATCTGCCCGCATCGCAACGAAGTACGGAGGTGCGCAGCTCTGGAAGCAGAAACGCAAAAGTGCAGGGTTGGATCGCAAATTATTCACAAAAAAAGCCCCGCGGCCGGGCCGGGGGCTTTCCAATGGTTCTGCCTGAAGACGGGTAATCAGAACGGGATCTCGTCGTCGTCGATATTGTGCGAGGCACCGCCGCCGAAGCCGCCGCCACCGCCGCCGCTGCTGCCGCCCTGCGGGCCGCTGTCGTAGCCGCCGCCGTAACCGCCGCCCTGGCTGCCGCCGCCATAGCCGCCACCGCCCTGGCCGCCGCCGTAACCGCCGCCGCTTCCGCCGCCTTCACCACGGCCGTCAAGCATGGTCAGGGTGGAGCCGAAGCCTTGCAGCACGACCTCGGTTGAATAGCGGTCCTGGCCGCTCTGATCCTGCCATTTGCGGGTCTGCAGCTGGCCCTCGACATAGACCTTGGAGCCCTTGCGCAGATACTGCTCGGCAACCCGCACCAGGCCTTCGTTGAAGATCGCCACCGAATGCCACTCGGTCTTCTCGCGGCGCTCGCCGGTGTTGCGGTCTTTCCAGGTTTCGGAGGTGGCGATGCGCAGGTTGCACACCTTGCCGCCGTTCTGGAAGCTGCGCACCTCGGGGTCGCGGCCCAGGTTGCCGATAAGCATGACTTTGTTCAGTGAGCCGGCCATAGGGTTCGGTCCTTTGTTTCTTGGTGTTCTTGTTCAGCAGCAGTCAGGCGCGAATCCGTCCGCGCTGATTTCAGAGCACACTATAGACCCGCGTGGCCCTAGAAAAGCAGGACTCTGGGGATGAAATTTCGGTGTCCGCGCGGCATTGCCTGCGGTTCACGCCCGTGTTGCTTTAAATTTGTTCTGAATTAGTTATATTTGCGCGGAGTGGGACAGTGCCGGGACAGTGGGTATGCGCCAAGCGGTAGCGTGGATGGTCATTGCGATGATCGGGGCAGGGGAACCTGCCGCCGCGGACATCTTTGGCACCAAGAGCAGGCGGGATCTGTTTTCCGCCCACACCAGGGTGCTGGATGGCCGCGCTGCGACCCAGTACAAGAACTCAGCCCGGCTGCAGCCTCAGACCTACAAGATACCCTCTGCTGCGGGCAGCTTGCGGTACAACGGCAAGTACCGCGGGCAGTATCTGCAGATGGCACGGAATGCAGCCCGCCAGCACGGGGTGCCCGAAGACCTGTTCCTGCGGCTGGTGCAGCAGGAGAGCAACTGGAACCCGAATGCCAAGTCGCACAAGGGCGCCCTTGGGCTGGCGCAGCTGATGCCGGCCACGGCGCGGGCGCTGGGGGTGAATCCGGCGGTGCCGGAACAGAACCTGGAGGGCGGCGCCCGCTATCTGGCGCGGCAGTTCCGCAAATTCGGTTCTTGGAGGCTGGCGCTGGCCGCCTATAACGCCGGGCCGGAAGCGGTTCAGAAATACGGCGGGGTGCCTCCCTACAAGGAAACCCAGAACTACGTGAAGAAGATCTTGGGCAGCTGAGGCGGCTGCCGCTTAACCTATGGGGCGGTTAACCTGTGGGTAAGTTCTATTAATGCCCCGTTAACTCCGCCGATGTGTCACGCATTTGCCTTAATTTTTCGTGAATCTAGCGTTGGGTTCAGGAGGGAAATGCCTTGCATATCAAAAGCTTTGACGAACGTATTGACGGGATCCAGTGGCAGCCGAGCGCCGTGCCGACCCGGCATATGATCGACAGCGTGCTTGGCAGCCGGCTGCCGCGCAGGCCGCGCAGCGCCGCCTTGTCCCTGGCCGGTGCAGTGACCGGCATTGTGATCGGCGTCGGTCTCAAGGGGATGGTTCTGCCGGGCTCTCCCTGGGGGCCGGGCACCGGGATGGCTGGCGCCGTGGGCGGCACGCTGGCGCTGGCCGGGCTTGCCCTCTCTGTGACGATTGCCCTCTATGCAGCAGCCCGCAACAGCCAGGCCCCCCGGCTGATGCAATTTGCCTCAATGAACCTGCTGATGACTGTGGTGCTGCTGCTTAGCTGAGATGAACAGCCCCCGTGGGAGTGGGGGAATGGAGTGGAACCCCATGCGCCGCCTTTCAGCAGCGCATGGGGTTTTGCATATTTTTTACTTCTTCTTCAGTAAATTAGAATAGGCTCTCTATCTAAACGTGGCTGTTTGGAGAAACCATGAATTATTCCTTGCTGCGCGACATGCCGGAGCCGGGAGCAAGGATTGCCGCTCAGCTTGTCAAAGAAAGAAAATTCGGCAAAGCACTGCGCCTGCTTCTGCCTTTGCTGGAACGGAACACGGGCGACATCCGGGTGCTGGACATGGCGGCAACCTGCTATTTTCAACTGGGTGACGGCGCGACGGCTGTTAAATTGCTGGAAGCACTCTTGGAAGCTCAGCCTTCTGTCTCACAAGCTTGGGGTAAACTTGCGGCTATGCATATGAGCCTGGGCAACCGGGAGGACGCGGCACAGGCATTTGCAACGGCGGCGGAGCTCAATCCTGGCAATGTGCAAATTCTTTCGGGCTGGAACCAGCTGGAAGTATTTGCGCCGCACAGCCCCCCTGCGGCGCAGCTGCGCGCAGTGCTGGAGGATAAAAGGACGTCCGAACGCGACAGGATCAACGCGGGCTTTGCACTGGCGCGGGTTGAAGACAAGGCGGGAAACACCCAGGCGGCATTCTGCCATTATTCAGAGGCAAACAGCCTTAAGGCGGATGGCTACAACACAGCTTATCAGGATCAGCGAGTCCAAGCCCAGCTTGCCGCGGATAGTCCCGGTAACCTGGCCGGAGACACGT
>JBFOLS010000079.1:0-2147 GCA_040830225.1 Leisingera sp. | reverse complement strand
GCTGGCTGGCGGCATTGCCCGAGTTGATCACGCCGCCGCCGGTATAGAACACGGGGCGTTCGGCGGCCTCGATGGCGGCGACCAGCTCGGTGATCTCCTCCATGTCGCCCTTGACCTGCGGCTGATAGTGCGAGGCGGCCGGTTTCGGGCCGTTGTATTCGCCGGTGGCAAATTGCACGTCCTTCGGGATGTCGATCAGAACCGGGCCGGGGCGGCCGGAGGTGGCGACATGGAAGGCCTCATGCAGGGTGCCGGCCAGTGCGTCGGTGTCCTTGACCAGCCAGTTGTGCTTGGTGCAGGGGCGGGTGATGCCGACGGTGTCGGCCTCCTGGAAGGCGTCCGAGCCGATCATGAAGGTCGGCACCTGGCCGGTCAGAACCACCAGCGGGATCGAGTCCAGAAGCGCGTCGGTCAGGCCGGTCACCGCGTTGGTGGCGCCGGGGCCGGAGGTCACCAGAACAACGCCGGGCTTGCCGGTGGAGCGGGCATAGCCCTCGGCCGCATGCACCGCGCCTTGCTCGTGGCGCACCAGCACGTGGCGGATGTCATTTTGCAGAAAGATCTCGTCATAAATCGGCAGCACGGCGCCGCCTGGGTATCCGAAGACTACGTCCACACCCTGATCCTTCAGGGCTTGGACAACCATCTTTGCGCCGGTCATTTCACGTGTCATCTGCTTTTTGCTCCAATTGGCGGCATCGTCCGTTTCGCATAAAAAAAGCCCCCGATTTTCATTCGGAGGCGCATGGGTTCGATTATGGTCTACCGTTACCGGCCCATGCGCTTGGTTCCTACGATTACGACTAGTGCGCTCACGTCACTGGCTCCTTTTTGCGTTGCAGCGGACATTATGTGGGCTGGACAGGGGCGTCAACAGGGAAAGCTGTCTAAAAAGCCCTGTTCAGGGACATTTTCTTGCTCAGAACACGGGGTGCGGCGAAATTTCCGCGAAAATGCCCGGTGGCAGAGTGGCGAAATCGTTCAAAACCGGCATTTGCCTGTCCCGTTTGTGTCAGATCGCCGCCCTTTCCGCAGGCAAGCTCTCCTCAAAAGCGATGACAGGGAAGGACATTGAATGGCGCATCTCGCTGACTTGGTGGACCTTGGGCGTTACCCGATCGACAGGCCAAGCTCCAAGGCTTATGAGCGGCTGATCTCCGACCTGCAGCGGGAATTGGCGGCAGACGGCTGCGCGGTGCTGCCGGGGTTTGCGCATGCCGATGGGATTTCCAGGCTGGTCGCCGAGGCCGGCACCGTGGCAAAACACGGGCATAAGTCTTTCAGCCGCACCAATGCCTATTTCTCCAAGGACGACAGCAGCCTGCCGGAAACCCACCCGGTGCGGCAGTTTTTTGACCGTTCGAACGCCTTTATCCCGGCGGACAATTTCGGCGCTGGCAGCCCGCTGCGCTCAATCTATGAATTTCCCGGCTTCATGCCTTTCATTCGAACCGCATTGGGCGAGCCGGAGGACCGTTTCTTCCGGTATGACGATCCGCTGGCGGATGTGATCATCAACATGGTGGAAGAAGGTGATGGCTTCCCCTGGCATTTCGACACCAACAATTACACGGTGACGCTGGCGATCCAGAACGGCGAGGCAGGCGGCGACTTCGAGTATGTGCCGATGCTGCGCACGCCCACAGATGAGAATTACGGCGGCGTGGCGCGGGTGCTGGCGGGCAACTCCCCGATGGTGAGCAGGCTGGTTCTGCAGCCGGGGGACTTGCAGATTTTCCGCGGAAGGTACTCGCTGCACCGGGTGGCCCCGGTTGAAGGGCCGCGTCAGCGCTATGTCGGCATTTTTTCCTTTGTCGAAAAAGAGGGCATGTGCGGCGGGGTTGAGCGGACCAGGCAGCTATATGGCCGGGTGCTTCCGCGCCATTATGAGCGCGAAGGTTTGCGGGCGGATGCGCTGCGTGATTGAGCTGCAAAACACCGGGCGTCCGAAAATTGGACGCCCGGTGTATTGGGCACAGCCCGGTGAAGCTGCAGGATCACGCTGTTAGCGCGTTGTGCCCAAAGTACAGGAACTCCTTATTCATGCCTTGAACATCTCCTGCTGCCAGCGAGAGCGAGGCATCTTCCAGGAACTTGAAGCTCGTCTGTTCCTTTACCCAATCATCTGCAGGCTGCAGGGTCGACAG
>JBFOLS010000078.1:0-4310 GCA_040830225.1 Leisingera sp. | reverse complement strand
GCTGCATGCCGCCGGACAGCTCGCGCGGGAAGCGGTCCTCGAAACCGGTCAGGTTCACCTTGTCCAGGCAGCGCTGCGAGACTTCCCAGCGGGTGGACTTCGGCTCGCCGCGCACCTGCAGGGGGAAGCCCACGTTGTCGCGCACGGTGCGGTGCGGCAGCAGTGCCATGTGCTGGAACACCATGCCGATGTTCATCGCCCGCATCTCGCGCAAGGCCGCATCCGAGAGGGTCAGCATGTCGCGGCCCATCACCGAAATGTTGCCCGCCGTGGGTTCGATCAGCCGGTTCAGGTGGCGCACCATGGTGGATTTGCCGGAGCCGGACAGCCCCATCACGCAGAAGATTTCGCCGCGCTTCACCTCAAAGGACACATCGGCGATGCCGACGACGCAGTTGAATTCCTCCAGCACCTCGGCCTTGCCCAGGCCGCGCTCGCGGATTGCTGCCATGGCGGCATCGGCGTTGTTGCCGAATATCTTCCACACGCCGTCCAGCGTGATCACATTGTCAGTCATAAGTTCAGTCTCCGGATGTCCCGGTTCGTTTGGCGGGCAGCGGTGCCGCCCGCCTGTGGCCTTTTGGTTCCGGCGTTTACTGGAACCAGGAGTCCACCAGATCTGCGTTCTCATCGACCCATTTGCGGGCGAATTCAGCCGGGTCCTGGGCATCAACCGACAGCGCATAGACGACCGCGTTTACCTGCTCGGTGGTGAGCTTCACCTTGCTCAGCATCGCTGCCGCTTCCGGCTGGCTGTCGGCCAGGCCTGCGGCATAGAACACATGCAGCTTGGCTGCGTCCCAGGCGGTGCCCGCCTTGGAGTTTTCCAGCCAGTTCGGATCATCAGTGGGCTGCTTCACATCCCACTCGGCGGCGTCATAGGCAGGCTCAGACAGCGGCACCAGGTCGTAGAGCGAGAACATGTGGTGCGGGGTGTAGCAGTAAAAGACGATGTTCTGGCCCTGCGCCACGGCGTTGTCGACCTGTGCAAGCGCCAGGGTCTCGTCCATCTCCATCAGGTTCATGGTCTCGGAGTAGCCATAGGACTTGGCGCGGATCTTCTCGACATTGGTTGAGGCCCAGCCGGCCCCGCCGATCCAGATCTCGCCGCGGCCGTCGCCGTCGGTGTCGAAGTTGGCGGCCATGTCGGGATCGGTCAGATCGCTGAGCGCCGAAATCCCGGTGCGTTCCTGCGTGTCCTTGGTGACGCAGATCTGCTGGTCGGACAGCACCGCGTTCGGATTGAGCGCAACAGTGCCCTTGCCGGAGACAAAGGTGTCATGCAGGTTCTGCTGATTGGGCAGCCAGACCTCCGGATGCACATGCATGGCGCCGGAGTCCATCGCCTCGAAAATGATCGGGTTGGTGCCGTTCTGCAGCTCTACCGAGAGGCCCAGGTTGTCTTCCAGTGCTACTTTCAGGATATGCGCTGTGCCGCGGACCGAGGCCCAGTTCGGCACCCCGATCACCACATCCTGCGCCATGGCGGTGCTGCCGAGGGTGGCGGCCAGTGCAGCGGCGGCCAGTGTTTTGGTCTTGTTCATGTCAGTCTCCCTTATTGGATGATCACTCTTTTTTGGTTCGAGCACCCGGCGCGTGATCACGATGCCGGGGCCGCTTGTTTTGAAAGCGTTAGGGCAGCTTGCAGCAGGACATTGCAGCCGGCCTCGAGATGATCCGGTTCGGCCCATTCAGCCTCGTTGTGGCTGAGGCCCTCACGGCAGGGCACAAAAACCATGGCCGTGGGCACCTTGCGCGCCACCTGGCAGGCGTCGTGGCCTGCGCCAGACACCATCCGGCGCCAGGGCAAACCGCTGTCCTTGGCCGCAGCCTCGATAGCGCCGACGCAGCGGCTGTCGAATTTCACCGGCGGATTGTGCCAGATCATGTCCAGCGCGACCTCGGCTTCCTGCTCCTCCGCGGCGGCGCGGCGGATGGCGTTGTCCATGCCGCTCAACACCGCATCGTCGGGGTGGCGGAAGTCGATGGTAAAGCGGACTTCGCCGGGGATGGTGTTGCGGGAATTCGGGCTGACGTGCAGTTCGCCTACGGTGCCAACGCCGTCGGGCCCGTAGGCCAGAGCGATCCGTTGCACCTCTTGTATGAGCCGCGCCGCGGCTATCAGTGCGTCATTGCGGCCCGGCATCGGGGTGGAGCCGGAATGCGCGTCGCGACCGGTCACGGTGACATCGTACCAGCGCTGGCCCTGACCGCCGGTAACTACACCGATCACTTCCTCATTGGCTTCCAGCACCGGGCCCTGCTCGATGTGGGCTTCCAGAAATGCGCCGAATTTGTGCGCGCCGCAGGGTTCAGAACCTGCATAGCCAATCCGTGCCAGCTCATCGCCGAACCGCAGCCCGTCAGCGTCTTCGCGGCTGAGAGCAAACTCCAAATCGAACAGTCCGGCATAAACGCCGGAGCACAGCATGGCGGGGGCAAAACGCGCGCCTTCCTCGTTGGTCCAGTTGACGATCTCGATGGGGGCATCGGTTTCCAGCCCCAGGTCATTCAGCGTCCGCACCAATTCAAGGCCCGCCAGGACTCCGTAGACGCCATCGAACTTGCCGCCGTGCGGCTGGGTGTCCAAGTGGCTGCCGATGGCAACCGGCAGCGCGTCCGGGTCGCGGCCCGCGCGGCGGGCAAACATGTTGCCCAGCCGGTCAAAGGTGACGGTGCAACCCGCATCCTCGCACCAGCGGGTGAACAGTTCGCGGGCTTCCAGATCGCCATCGGTCAGCGTCAGCCGCCCGCAGCCGCCGCCCGGCAGCGCATCGATCTTGGCCATCTCCATGATGCTCTGCAACAGCCGGGTACCGTTTATGCGGTGATTGCTGCTCATGCGCTTTGGGGCGCGTCTTCGCGGCACAGCGCCTGGCTCAGGCAATGCACGCCGCCGCCGCCGAGGGTGAACATCGACATGTCCGGGTCGTAGACTTCAAATCCCAGCGCCCGCATCTTGGCGTTGAGGTCCTTGGCGCCGGCCATCGACAGCACCTTGCAGTCCCCCAGCGCCACCAGGTTCACGCCGAGGTTCTTGGCTTCGGCATAGGAGACATCAACGATCTCGATGCCCCAGCCTTTGACGATATCCACCAGCCAGGGCTCCATCGCGTCGATGCAGGCCACCGCCAGCTTCTCGGCCAGGGGCACGATCAGCCCGTCCATATGCACAAACTCGCGGCTGATCGGGGCGACCACGGCCTCCCAGCCTTCTGCGCGGACAAATTCGGCCACCTGTTCCGAGCCTTCTTTCTCGGACCGCTCGCCGCAATAGCCGATCAGCACCCGGCCCGGCTCGATGATGTTGAAGTCGCCGCCCTCAAAGTGGCCTGCAGTGGCGAACTTCCAGATCGGGATATCGTTGTCCTGATAGAACTTGATCGCGGTGGCGTAATCTGCGCGGCGGCACTTCAGCTGCATATGGCAGATCAGCGCGCCCCACGGTGTCATGGCTGAGCTGTCGCGGGCAAAGAAATTGCGGTGCAGAACCGCGTCGCTGTCGAGGTAATGGCAGGTGACGCCGGCGTCTTCATAGATCGACACCATCTCCGAGTGCTGCTTCATTGCCAGCTGCAGGTCGAATTGCACGCCGGTCTTATGGGCATTGGCCAGGGTGCGTCCGATCAGAGGGCCGGCCTCGACCCATTTGAAATACTCCGGCTTGCCCAGCAGAACATCCGTCAGCTTGGCATAGTCGTTGTTGATCCCCCAGCGCTTGGCCGTTGTCGTGCTCGCATCCATGCCGCTCAAACTCCCAGTCTTTACATGCTTGGGCAGCAGAATTGACCGAGGTTTTCTGTTATTAAATTACAAACTAAGGGACTTAACTTTTACAAACATGCAAGTATGGTGAGACCATGCTGCCGCCCGCCCTGTCCAAAGCTGATCTGCACCTGCTCTATGTGTTCTGCGCAGTGGTGGAGGCGCGCGGATTTTCGGCGGCGCAGATCACCCTGAATGTCTCAGCCTCCACCATCTCACGGCAGATTGCCGATCTTGAGACCCGTTTGGGCATGCGCCTGTGCCAGCGCGGCCGCAAAGGTTTCCGGCTGACTGACAAGGGCGAGATTGTCTATGCCGCCTCGCACAAGCTGTTTGCCGCGCTGGATCAGTTCGGCGAGACGGTGGACGGTACCCGCGGCAAGCTGGTGGGGCGCCTGCCGGTGGCGGCGATCGACAACTGGGTGTTCAACAACGAAGCGCCGATCATGAGCGCCCTTGCCGAATTCACCCGGATTGCACCTGAGGTCGAGATCGAGATGCACTCGCTGGCGCCGGATGACATCGAAATGGCAGTGCAGGATGGC
>JBFOLS010000077.1:0-3620 GCA_040830225.1 Leisingera sp. | reverse complement strand
CGATGGCACCGGCCTCAGCCTGATGGCCGAACGCTACCCTTCGCGCACCTTCGACGTCGGCATTGCCGAACAGCACGGCGTGACCTTTGCTGCCGCACTGGCGGCCGGCGGCATGAAACCCTTCTGCGCGATGTATTCCACCTTCCTGCAGCGCGGTTATGATCAGGTGGTGCATGACGTAGCGATCCAGCGCCTGCCGGTGCGCTTTGCCATCGACCGCGCCGGATTGGTGGGAGCCGATGGTGCCACCCACGCGGGCAGTTTTGACATCGGTTTCATGTCCAACCTCCCCGGCATGGTGGTGATGGCCGCCGCTGATGAGGCCGAGCTGGCCCATATGGTTGCCACTGCTGCGGCGTATGACGACGGCCCCATCGCCTTCCGCTACCCGCGCGGCGAGGGTGAAGGCGTTGAGATGCCCGACTCGCCGGAAGTACTGGAGATCGGCAAGGGCCGGATGATCCAGACAGGCAAGCGCGTGGCGCTCCTGTCCTTCGGCACCCGCCTGGGCGAAGTCCGCAAGGCCGCCGAGGCGCTCGCAGCCAAGGGCATTACACCGACCATTGCCGACGCCCGCTTTGCCAAGCCGCTGGACCGGGATCTTATCCTGCAATTGGCTGCGGATCACGAAGCACTGATCACCATCGAGGAAGGCGCGGTGGGCGGTTTCGGCTCCCACGTGGCGCAGCTCTTGGCCGAGGAAGGCGTCTTTGACAGCGGCCTCAAGTACCGCTCCATGGTGCTGCCCGATACCTTCATCGACCAGGCCAGCCCCGCGGATATGTATGAGGTAGCGGCGATGAACGCACCGCAAATCGAAGCCAAGGTGCTGGAGGTACTGGACGTTGCAACGATTGGAGAGAAGCGGGCGTAAGATAGGCCGGGAAGAAAACCGCGATTTTGCGATTACTCTTCCCGCTTCATTCAATCCGGACCGCTCCCGGGTCATGTATATTGAAGACAAATCCGACGGACTGGATGGCCCCGCCAGGATTGGCCGCGTCTATTTCTCGAAATCGGGCAAATCGCTTTACTACCAGGGCAGGGTTTTCAAGAGCCTCAAAGGCTCAGGGTTCAAAGCGAACTACTTTGACGTGGAAACAGGCGACCACTTCTGGATTTCCGGACCGCGCAAGGATCAAAATGACAGGCTGTACGGCGGCTTCAAGGGCGTGGAGATCGATGAAGATGCCCGGGAAGAGTACGCCGAACTGATCCAGGCTGGTTAACCCAGCATGGCAGTCCCGCGGATTCGCATGAGGTAGCGGCCATGAACGCACACCAGATCGAAGCCAAGTTTTTGGGTGTGGCGACGATAGGTGAGAAGCGGGCTCAAGCCCAGTCTCTCAGCCTGTCAGAATTTGGAAAGCCCAGTCAGCCGGCTAAGCAACCGATAGCCAGGCGTTGACCAATGCCTGTTCAAAGCAAAGACGAGCTGCGCAATGGTTTCGTCTCCCATCCACTCGGGCTGGATCTCATCCTGGCGGGCAACAAATAGACTCAGCAGGGCCGCGCGGTCGGAAACCACGGTAAAAATTGATGGTGAAAACGCGATATCGAGCCGTCTGGTGAAACCCAAATCAGACCAGATTGTCTCCAAGCTGTCTGGGAAGACCATTCTCAATCTCCGACGCAACCGCCCTAGCCTGCGAAACTGCAAGAATACAAAGAGAAGGTGCCAGCTTCCCAAATCCTAAACCCCCGGCGGCTCGGCAGGCGGCACAAAGCTCTCCATATCCTCGGCCTCCAGCACCGCGCGCAGTCCCTCACGGTAGGTGGGATAAAGCAGCTCCACTCCCAGCTCCTCCTTGATGCGGCGGTTGCGGACGCGCTTGTTCTCCCCATAAAAACTGCGCGCCATCGGGGTCATGCCGGCCTCGTCAAAAGGCACCTCCGCCGGTACCGGCAGGCCCAGCAGTTCCGCCGCGTGGCCCAGCACATCCTGCGGCGGCGCCGGGTCGTCATCGCAGACGTTGTAGATGGCGCCCGGGCGGGGCTGCGCGATGGAGGCCGCCAGCACCTGGGCGATATCCTCCACATGAATGCGCGAGAACACCTGGCCCGGCTTCACGATCCGCCGCGCCCTTCCCGCCATCAGCTTGGCAAAGGGGCCGCGGCCGGGGCCATAGATGCCAGCCAGCCGGAAGATATGCAGCGGCAAGCCAGGGATCGCCTGCCATTGGGTTTCTGCCAGAGCGCGCCAATCGCCGCGCTCGCTGGAAGGGGAAACCGCGTCTGCCTCATCAACCCAGCCGCCATCCCGGTGGCCATAAACTGCGGTTGTGGACAGATAGCCTATCCACTCCAGACCCGGCATCGCAACGATGCGCTCTCTCATGGCAGCCAGCACCGGGTCGCCTTGCGGATTGGGTCCTATAGAGTTCAGGATATGCGTCACCCCGTCCAGCGGCACCTCTTGCCCCGGCCAGGTGATCATCTCCACCCCTTCGGCCTCGACCGGTTCACGCGAAGTGCCGATGACCCGCCAGCCCTCAGCCAAGAGGAGCGGCGCAAGCGCCCGGGCGGTATAGCCAAATCCAAGACATAGCAGCGTTTTCTTCATGGCCCTTAGATGCGTTGGCGGGGTCCGTTGCGCAAGGGTTGATTCGAATCCCCTTCCGCCTTTTCATGGCGCCCATGGACAAACAGAAACCGGGACTTTCAGACGCCTACGCCCTGCAGACGCCCACGGATTCCAAACGGCTTTATGCAGGCTGGGCCAGCTCATACGATCAGGATTTCGCTGCCGGGCAGGATTACCTTCTGCCCGGACTGACTGCCAAGGCCTTTGCCGCCGCCGGAGGAAAGGGGCCAGTGCTGGATGCGGGCGCCGGAACAGGCTTGTGCGGCGCCGCGCTGCAGGCACTTGGGATCGGGCCCGTCGATGCCACCGACATCAGCCCGGAGATGCTGGCCGAAGCGCTGCGCAAGGATGCTTACCGGGATGTGATCGAGGCCGATCTGCTGGAAGGCATCCCCGTGCCCCGCAGCGCCTACCGCGGCGTGGTCTCATCCGGCACTTTTACCCATGGCCATGTCGGTCCCGAAGTGCTGCCAGCCCTTCTGCGGGCCGCCGCGCCCAATGCCTGGTTCGCCTTGTCGGTCAATGCAAAACACTACGAAAAGGCGGGCTTTGCTGCCGCTTTCGACCGGTTGCTGCGCGGGCAGTGGATCAAGAGCCTTACCCTGCCGGAGCTGCGCATCTATGGGCCGCGCGCGACCGGGGATCACAAGGATGACACGGCCCTGATTGCCCTGTTTCAGAAGGTCTAGCGCCGCCTCCCGGTATCGCCGGGTCAAGGGGTGAACAAGCTTCCAGGAAACGCTCCGGGGAGCGTTTCGCTTGCGAAGGGGTGAAGCCCTAAGCCTCCGCGCGGCTTGCCCTTGAGGCGGTAATACCGGACTGCACACTCGAACCGGCTGCTTGAGGAGCAAACCTGCTCCTCAAGAGCTTCTCAGTGAAAAGACCGTGCGCCTGACGGCGCGCTGCGTCAGCGGCCTTTCCAGACCGGGTCGCGTTTTTCGGCAAAGGCGCGGGCGCCTTCCAGGTTGTCCTCGGAGCCGTAAAGCACGTCCACCGTCTGCAGTTGGCGCTGCGTAATGCGGTTCATCGCATCCTG
>JBFOLS010000076.1:0-7297 GCA_040830225.1 Leisingera sp. | reverse complement strand
GCCGATGGAAATCCGAAGTGCCGCGATCGTCATCGGCGGAAGGCCCCGGAGCGCCAGCGACACTGCCATGAAGGAGGCGCCCCAGATCACGCCGAGGAACAGTAGCTTGGCCCAAGTGGCGGCGCCGGGGGAGTCGCTCATCACAATACCTCAATCACTGGCAGCTTTATCAGTTTGCTGAATACTGCGCTGCTGCGGTCAATCGGGGAGGGCGGCGCTTGACCCTGGGAGGGGGCAAAGCGCCCTCCCGTGGGGAGGGTCGGGCGCGGCCCGGCCTATCGGCAGGGCGGCAGGTTAGTAAATTAACTTTTAGAAGAAAAAGGGCGCCCCATGGTGGAGCGCCCTGCAGAGGAAAAAGGCTGCGGGTGGACCCGCGGGCGCCTTAGTTCTTTTCTTTGTCGACCATCTTGCCAGCCGAGATCCAGGGCATCATGCCGCGCAGCTTGGCGCCGGTCTCTTCGATCAGGTGCTCGTCGTTGGCACGGCGGGAGGCTTTCAGGGTCGGCTGGCCAACCTGGTTCTCCAGCATGAAGTCGCGCACGAATTTGCCCTGCTGGATGTCTTCCAGAACCGCTTTCATGCGGGCTTTGGTTTCGTCGTACTTCAGGATGCGCGGGCCGGTGACGTACTGGCCGTACTCGGCGGTGTTGGAGATCGAGTAGTCCATGTTGGCGATGCCGCCTTCATAGATCAGGTCAACGATCAGCTTCACTTCGTGCAGGCACTCGAAATAGGCCATTTCCGGTGCGTAGCCGGCTTCAACCAGGGTCTCGAAACCGCAGCGGATCAGTTCAACCAGGCCGCCGCACAGAACTGCCTGCTCGCCGAACAGGTCGGTTTCGCATTCTTCGCGGAAGTTGGTTTCGATGATGCCCGAGCGGCCGCCGCCGATGGCGGAGCAGTAGGACAGGCCGGTTTCCAGCGCTTTGCCGGTGGCGTCGGTGTGAACCGCGACCAGGCAGGGCACGCCGCCGCCTTTGGTGTATTCGCCGCGCACGGTGTGGCCCGGGCCCTTCGGTGCCATCATGATGACGTCGACGCCTTCTTTCGGCTCGATCAGGCCGAAGTGAACGTTCAGGCCGTGGGCGAATGCAATGGCTGCGCCCGGACGGATGTTGTCGTGGACGTACTTCTTGTAGGTCTCTGCCTGCAGTTCGTCGGGCATGGTGAACATGATCACGTCGCACCAGGCTGCCGCTTCTGCGATGCCCATGACCTGCAGGCCTTCACCTTCGGCTTTCTTGGCCGAGGGGGAGCCTTCGCGCAGAGCAACGACAAGGTTCTTGGCGCCGGAGTCGCGCAGGTTCAGCGCGTGGGCGTGGCCCTGGGAGCCATAGCCCAGGATGGCCACTTTCTTGTCCTTGATCAGGTTCACATCGCAATCGCGGTCGTAATAAACGCGCATGATCCACGTCCTTTCGTTTGGTGTTTGAGGGCATCATAGGCGTGTAGGCGGGGAATGCGATTGCTGTTGTGCATGATTTCCGCAGTTTCTTTGCAGTAGTCATTCGTCATTTTGCCTGATAGTGATGAAATCATGCTTGATGATCTCGATCGGCGTATACTGCGCTATATGCAAAGCGACCCGGAGCAATCGATTCCGGATCTGGCTGAACGCCTTGGCCTCAGCGCCTCGCGCCTGTCGCGGCGGCTGGAGAAGCTGCGCGAGGGCGGAGTGATCCTGGGCCAGCGGGCGGTGATCGACTGGCGCGCTTTGGGGTATGAGGTTGAAGTGTCGCTGCGGGTGACGCTGGACAAGACCAACCCGCGCGCCTTTGACGAATTCATCGAGGCCGCCCGCGGCATCGCCGAGGTAATCGAGATCCAGACCTTCCTGGGCCAGGTCGATGTGCGGCTTTCGGTGATTGCGCGGGACATGCCGCATTACCAGCAGATCTACCGCGCCGCCATTTTGAACCTGCCGCATATCACTGACATCGAGGCACTGATGCATGTGGCGCGGATCAAATCGGACGAGGTGCTGCCGGTATGAGCACGCTGGATGATCTCGATTTTGCACTGCTGCGCGCACTGTCAGAGGATGCGGCCTTGTCTGCAGGGGCGCTGGGGCGGCAGCTGGGGCTCAGCCAGCCCGCCACCTGGCGGCGGATCAAGCGGCTGCAGGAAGCGGGGATCATCGCGGGCCGCAAGCTGGATCTCGACAAGGAGAAGCTGGGGTTCGGAGTTACCGTCTTTCTGGGGGTTAAGCTGGCAACCAAGGGCCGGGTCTCGCTGGAGGATTTTGAACGCGCGGTTTCAGCCATTCCCGAGGTGCAGACGGTGGAGCATGTGCTGGGCATGTATGACTACCGGCTGCGGGTGACAGCACGGGATATTTCTGACTTTGAACGTGTGCTTCGGCGCCGGGTGATGACACTGCCGGGAGTCGGCAATGTGGAGGCCAATGTATTGCTGAGCGAGGAGCGCAGGCCGGGACCGCTGGGCTGACGTTTGTTTCCTATGCGAAACGGGCTTGGCGCAAATTCACCCGCTTTCTGTCGCCCATGGGGTGTCTTTTCTGTGTGCCTTCGCCAGTATCGCCCTTCGGAAGACGGATGCCGGATGTATGCCGCGGTAGGCTTTGCCAAACCGCGATGTACCGGTTAGCCGTTTGAAGAGGAATGCAAGGGAGGCCCAGATGGCACTGCTCGATACCGTGGACCCGCAGGGTCTGGATGAATTTTCGGTGGTTTTCACCGACCGCTCGCTGAACCATATGTCCAAGACTTTCCAGCAGGTGATGCTGGACATCAACGCGATGCTGAAAGAGGTCTATAACGCTGAAGCCGTGGCGCTGGTTCCGGGCGGCGGGACCTATGCGATGGAAGCTGTCGCGCGCCAGTTCGCCCGCGGCTCAGACGCGCTGGTGGTGCGCAACGGCTGGTTCTCCTACCGCTGGAGCCAGATCTTCGAGGCCGGCGGCTTTACCGCGTCTTCGACCGTGATGAAAGCGCGCCGCACCGGCAATGAATCGGCTTCGCCGTTTGAACCCGCGCCGATTGCCGACGTGGTGGCTGCGATCAAGGAGCAGAAGCCGGACATCGTCTTTGCCCCGCATGTGGAAACCGCTGCCGGCGTGATCCTGCCCGATGACTATGTGACCGCGATGGCGGCGGCGGCCCATGAGGTCGGCGCGCTGATGGTGCTGGACTGCATCGCGAGCGGTTGCGCCTGGGTCGACATGAAAGCCACCGGCGTCGACGTGCTGATTTCCGCTCCGCAAAAGGGCTGGAGCGCCTCGCCGTCGGCCGGCCTGGTGATGTTCTCGGAGCGTGCGCTGGCGCGGCTGGAAGAGACCGCATCCGATAGTTTTGCCATCAACCTGAAACAATGGCGCACCATCATGAAGGCGTATGAGGATGGCGGTCACGCCTATCATGCCACCATGCCGACCGATGCGCTGAAGGCGTTCCGCGACACCATGCTGGAGACCAAAGAGTACGGCTTCGGTAAGCTGCGCGATGCGCAGTGGGCGCTGGGCAATGGCGTGCGCGCAATGCTGAAGGAGAAGGGCATCACCTCGGTTGCCGCCGACGGTTTTGGCGCGCCGGGCGTTGTTGTGAGCTATACCAGCGATCCGGATGTGCAGAACGGCAAGAAGTTCCTGGCGCTGGGCACCCAGATTGCCGCGGGTGTGCCGCTGCAGTGCGACGAGCCTGCGGATTTCCGCACCTTCCGCCTGGGCCTGTTCGGTCTCGACAAGCTGTATGACGTGGATGCCACCATCGCGCGGCTGAAAACTGTCGTGGACCAGGTGCTTTAACGCAAAATCCGGATTGGGCTGCGCAAGGGAATATTGCTTGTGCGGCCCAGCCCATGGCGCAGGGTGAGCCAGATCACCCCGAGGCTGATCACCAGCCATATTCCTCCCCACAGCATGGTTGCACCGCCGAATTCCTCGGCCATCATCCGCGCGTCCGAGCGCAGATGGGAGCGTGCAATCGTGTCGTCCCAGATGTCGAGCGGCGCGTAGATCATGCTGCTGACACCGATCACCCGCAGGATCATGTCGTTGATATTGAGGCTGAGATAGCGTGAAGCGGCCAGCATCAGAGCGCCGGTAGCAAGCGTAAAGCCAAGCGCAAAGAAATCGCGGATATAGAAGACGGCAACGGCCAGGGTAATGGCGCCAAACAGGGCGAGCACTTTGCGGTCCCAATCGGTGCGCAGGGCAATGACGAAGAGCGCGGCGCCAATCAGCAGTGATCCGGTGTAGCCCGCAGAGAGGCTAAGGAAGCGGCTGCCGCCGCGGGACACGACCAGGCCGCCCTCGCGAGGATCGATGGAGAGGCTGACCACGTCGCCCCCGGTGAGCAAGGTGGCGGCCGCGTGGGACAGCTCGTGCAGGAAGACGGTGAGGATGCGCAGCGGCAGAAGCGCCTGGGTTTGCCAGAGGGCGGCAACCACTGCTGTCAGGCAGAGGAGCTGCCAGTGGCCTTTTAGAAAGCGTCCGGCAGCCTGCATGTTATTTCACGCCCAGCCCCATCTGCATCAGCGTCTTGCGCACCGGTGCCAATGAGTAAAGCGCGTTGAGACCAAAGGCGCGCAGATCGCGCAAGGGGCGGGGGGCCAGCATTGAGGTGCGGTTCAGCAGGTCGATACCTTTGACGCGCAGCAGGATCTCATTGTGGCGGGCCTTGTGGTAGGCGGCCAGCATCTGCGCGTCTCCGAGGCCTTCGGGGCGGGCTTCGGCCAGCTCCAGCAGGCTGCGCAGATCACCCAGCGACATGTTGAGGCCTTGTGCGCCGATCGGCGGCACCACATGGGCAGCCTCGGCCATCAGCGCCAGGCGCTCGCCATTGAGCCGCGCGGCGGATTGGCTGATGATCGGCCAGATGGTGCGGCGCGAGGCCAGCTTCAGATCGCCGAACAACCCGCAGCTGCGCCGCGTCATGGCGGCCTCAAAGGCTTCGGGCACGAGATTCAGCAGCTCCTGCGCCTTAGGTCCGCGTTCCATCCAGACAATCGCCGAGGACGGCTGGCCCTGGTAGTCGGGCAGCGGCACCAGGGTGAAGGGGCCGCCGGAGCGGTGGATCTCGGTCGAGACATTCTCATGCGGGACCGGGTGGGTGACGGCAAAGGCCAGCGCCTTCTGGCCGTAGCGGGTGGTTTTGACCTGAATACCGGCCGCCTCGCGCATTGGCGAGTTGCGGCCGTCGCAGGCGACCACCAGTTTCGCCGTCACCTGGCTGCCGTCGCTGAGGGTGACGCGCGCCTCGTCAGTACGGGTAAACAGACCGGTGGTACCTGTTCCAAAACGCAGGTCCACATTGGGCAGTTCTGCCAGCCGGGCAATCATCTCGCGGCGCAAGAGCCAGTTGGGCAGGTTCCAGCCAAACGGCTGGTCTGAGATGTCAGCAGCGTTGAAATCCTTGACCACCCGGGGTTCGGGCCGGATGCCGCCGGCATCGACGATGCGCATGATCTGCAACCGGGCGGCGTGGTCCGCCAGCCGCGCCCAGATGCCGCAGCGTTCCAGAAGCGCCTGCGCGGGCTGCAGAAAGGCAGTGGTGCGCAGGTCGGAGCCTTCAGCATCGCGCTCGGTCACCGGCGGGGCGGGGTCGGCACAGATCACGCTGAAGCCGCTGGAGGCAAAAGCGGCGGCTGCGGTCAGTCCCGCAATGCCGCCGCCGGAAATCAGGATGTCGCAGGTCTCGGCCATATCTCAGCCCTCCGTCTCTTGGCCCAGAGATAGGCCCACAGTGGCAGGGAAGACAAGCGGATACCGGCGGTTGCGGCCCTTTAGCCGCGGGTGATGGTCAGCAGCAGGGTGAACATCACCGGAACCAGGCAGAGCGCCGGGATGTAAAGGCCGGGGATGCCGAACAGCATGATCGAACAGCCCCAGAGGCTGACCAGGGTTGCCAGCGCGTAATAGAGGTTCTCTTCGGGGCCGTAGGCGACCTCTTTCATGATCCGGCCCAGAACGGGGATGGCAAAGAGGATGCGCTGCCAGAGGGTCAGCTGTGCGGGAAGGGCATATGCGCTCATGTCGAGGCTCCAAGAAGTCGTTTCCGCGGCGCATATAGGGAGGAAAAGATGAGGCAAACAGGTCCATTTTGCCGCAGGTGCGAAGAATTGCCGGCATGCCGTTGTGCACATCAAGAAATACGGCAAACGGTGCCGGAATGCGTCTTGGGCGGCCCGTAAAATCAGATCAGCTTTGCCAGGAAACCTGCCAGATCGTCCGAATGGTGGTGGATGTGGTCTGCAGCCACTGGCTCGGGGGCCACATGCACCGTACGCATCCCCATTTCATGCGGGGCAGCGAGGTTGCGGGGGTCGTCCTCGAACATTGCCGCTTGCCGGGGGGCCACATCTGCAAGGGCGAAAACCTTGTCGAAGGCGCGGCGCTCCGGTTTGGGGTGGTAACCGGCGTGCTCGACACCAAAGACATCATCAAACAGGCCGGACAGCCCGCGCGCGGCCAGCACCCGCTCGGCGTAAGGCGCGGAGCCGTTGGTGTAGACGATCTTCTTGCCGGGCAGGTTGCGGATGGCGGCGGCCAGCGGCGCGTCCTCTTCCAGATGATCCATCGAGATGTCATGCACCGCCACCAGATAGGGGTCGGGGTCCAGATCGTGCTCGCGCATCAGGCCCGCCAGGGTAGTGCCGTGCTCGCGCCAGTAATGGCTGCGCAGGCGGTCGGCCTCGGCTTTGTCTACGCCCAGGGCCTCCATCACATAGGCTGTCATCTTGACCTCAATCTGGTCAAACAGCCGTGCCGACGGGTGGTAAAGGGTGTTGTCGAGGTCGAACACCCACTGGGTGACATGGGAGAAGGAGTGCTTGGGCATGGCTCTGCAGTAGGGCCGGGGCGGCTGTTTTGCAATCAAAAGCGCATTTTGCCTGCGGGTTTTCAGCGCGTTGGCGCCATCAGGGTTGAATGCCGCAGCGCGGACTGTAGAGATGGGCTGATCCAAGTTTGACGGGAAAGACCATGAGCCAGAGCCGCAGCAACCAGAAAGATGCCTATGCGCTGATCCTCGAGGCGATTGATGTCGGCGTTTACAAGCCCGGCGACCGGCTGGTGGAAAGCGATCTGGCAGAGCGTTTCGGGGTATCGCGCACACCGATCCGCGAGGCGCTGCAGCGGCTGGAGACACAGTCGCTGCTGGAACGGGACGGGCGGTCGCTGATCGTGGCGTCGCTGGATCACAACCAGATGGCCGAGCTTTATGTGGTACGGCGCGAGCTGGAGGGGCTGGCGGCGCGGCTGGCGGCCCGCCATGCCACAGAGGAAGAGATCAAGGTGCTGAAGGATATGGTCGATGCGGATGACGCGCTGGTCGATAAT
>JBFOLS010000075.1:0-12551 GCA_040830225.1 Leisingera sp. | reverse complement strand
GTTCCTGGACCTCTGTGACGGGGTGCCGATCTGCAGCCCGCTGATCTGGGAATGCACCCGGTTCTGCCTGTCCCGCAATGCGCAGGGCAATATCGCCGCCGGGCTGATGCTGGGCAGCCTGGAGATCATGCGGAACTTTGGCATTCCCCATTATACTGCGGTCTTTTACCGGCACACGGCCAGGGCTTTCAGGAACCTCGGGTTCGGCCCTGAAATCGTCAGCACTCAAGGCGAGGGGCGCAATCCGATCTGTATGGGTTTCTGGGAGTACACTGAAGAAACCTATCTGAACGTGTCGCGCAAGGCAGGCATAGCGCCCGAACTGTCGCAGCTGTGGTTCGACCGTTCCTTCGGCGGGATGCCTGCGCCGGAGCCGATGGCGCTGACCGCCTGATAAGGCGCAAACATCGGGCTGGATCCACTGGCGGACCCGGCCCGCCGCCTGTAGGGTCGCGCCATGACAGCTCTGCCCGTACAGTTTTCCGATGACCAGGCCACTGCTTTTGACAGCGTGACCGAACTCCTGCACAAGGCGGGGGTGGACCTTGATGACGGGCTGTTGCACCCGCCCCGCGGCGACGCCGGGGTGATGGCGGTGATTGGCAAGGCAGGATCGGGCAAAACACTGCTGCTGGCCGAGCTTTACAAGGCGTTGGAGCAGGCAGGCGTCGAGGTTGTCTCCGGCGATTATGAAAGCCGCAAGAAAGGCGACGACCGCCGGACCCTGGCAATTCTGGCGCCCACCAACAAGGCGGCCAGCGTTCTGCGGTTGCGCGGGGTGCCTGCCACCACCATTCACCGCATTCTTTACACCCCGGTCTACGACCCTGAGTTTGAGAAGATCGCGGAATGGCTGGCAGGACAGGGCGACCAGCCGGAAATCGAAGGACTGACAGAAGAGGCCCTGGCGCGTGCCGCGGCCTTCTATGAAAGGAACAAGTCGATTCCCGGCGCCTTGGCAGCAGCGGGTCTGCGCGGTTCGGACTTCATTACTGGCTGGAAACGGCGCGAGGAGCCGCTGGACATCGGCTTTGTCGACGAGGCTTCGATGCTGGACGACCGCCAGTTCGACGACCTGAAGGAGATCTTTCCCAATCTGATCCTGTTCGGCGACCCGGCACAGCTGGCGCCGGTCAATCAGTCGGGCTCGATGGTGTTTGACGCGCTGCCCGAGCCGCGCCGCCTGATCCTGAACCGTATTCACCGGCAGGAGGCCGGGAACCCGATCCTGGACCTCGCCCATGCGCTGGCCGATCCGCAACTGGGGTTCGAGGATTTCGAGCGCATGGTCGAGGACACTGCCCGGCGCGACGACCGGGTGGTCTGGGGTCAGCGGGTCGAGGTCGACCTGATGGCGCGCTCGCCGGTTCTGGTCTGGCGCAACAACACCCGCATCCGGCTGATAAATGCCTTCCGAACCGTCTACGGCGCACCGGAGGATGAGCTGATTGCTGGTGAACCGCTGATCTGCGACGGCATAGAACTACCTATGAAACACCGCAAGAAACGCCTGGATCTTGAGGCCCGCGGGCTGATCAAAGGGGCCCAGGTGATCTTTCTCGGCCCCGGCCGCAAGCCCGGGTTCTCGCGCTTGCATGTGATGGGGGCGGAGGATCCGCAAGTCTCGGCTGCGTCGATTGTGAAGATCGAGAAGCCCGACGAAGAAGAGCCCTTTATCCCCTACGCCGCCCGCATGGGCGCGGCCTTTCTGCATGGCGCTGCGGTGACCATCCACAAGGCGCAGGGCTCGCAGTGGGATACAGCGCAGGTCTTCGCGCCCGATATTTATGCGGCCGCCCGCATGGGCCGGGTTGAGGCGGGCCAGCCCTTGTGGAAGCGGCTGGCCTATGTGGCGATCACCCGGGCGCAGGAGCGGCTGATCTGGGTGGTCAGGAACCGGCTTGCCAAGCCTTCGGGCCCGCTGCCGGTGGAAGACCTGAAAGCTGTTCCGGCGGCTGCGCTGACGCTTGAAGCACAAGAGGAAAATCCCGTATGAGCAAATCGATCCTGATCACGGGCGCCAGCTCCGGCATCGGCCGTGCCGTGGCCGGGCTGTTCCTGTCTGAGGGCTGGCAGGTCGGATTGGCCGCCCGCCGGGCGGAGAAGCTGGATGAAGTGGCCCAGGGGTATGCAAACGCCCATGTGCTGCCTGCTGATGTGACCGACCCGGCGGCGGTTGACCATGCGGTGAACAGTTTTGCCATGGCGGCAGGACGGCTGGACGTCCTGTTCAACAATGCCGGCATATTCACCCCGCCGGGCACCATCGATGAAATCCCGCTGGAGGATTGGTTCGCCTCGGTCAACGTGAACCTGACCGGCATGTACCTGACCGCCCGCGCCGCTTTCCGCCAGATGCGCAATCAGTCGCCGCAGGGCGGGCGGATCATCAACAACGGCTCTATTGCGGCGCATGTGCCGCGGCCGCACTCTGCACCTTATGCGGCCACCAAGGCGGCGGTTACCGGCCTCACCAAAAGCCTGTCGCTGGACGGCCGCCCCTTTGATATCGCCTGCGGCCAGATTGACATCGGCAACACCCGAACTCCGATGGTCGAGGATCTGAGCCAGCGCCATGCAGCGGCCAGCCCGGGCGCAGAGCCGATGCATACTTTTGCGGTGGAAGATGCGGCGAACTCGGTTCTGCATATGGCCAATCTGCCGCTGGAGGCCAATGTGCAATTCATGACGGTGATGGCCACCAAGATGCCCTATATCGGCCGCGGCTGACCCTCCGGTTCGTTACTGGCACCCAATGATGTTCGGAGCCCGTTAGGATTTGCGCTGCTGTGGAGCACAGCGGGCACCCAGCGGGGACAGCCCAGGAGGAAACGGGCCGCATTGGGCTTCTTTCTGGTTGAAAGTACTCCGGGGTGAATTGGCCGAAAGGCCAAGAGGGGCAGCGCCCCTCTTACCGGTTCCTCAGCAAGCTGAAGGCGGCGGAAGCGCCCCAGCCGGCGGCAATGGCAATCGCCAGTGACATCAGACCGTACAGGAACGGCTGCTCGCGCGAGAGGGAATACAGGAAACGCTCCAATCCTACCTTGCGCACGTCGATGCTGGTCTCGTAGCTCGATACCACTTCACCGCCGCGGGTCAGGAATATGCGGGTCTCATAGTCGCCCTCGGTCAGGTCGGCGGGCATTTTGATAGCCGTCCGGAACAGAGTCTGCTCGTCGACAGCCACGGTGTTTTCACGCAGAGAATAGAGACCGTTCTCTTCGCGGATTCGCACCACCGCATCGGCAAAGTCCTGGGCACCGCGAATGTGCATGGCGGCGCCGACCGAGCGGATGGCGCGTTCGATCGAAACGCGGAAGCGCAGGTCCTCGGTGTCGGTCAGAACCTGATCGAAGGGGGCGCTTGTGGCGACGGCATAAAAGGCAGGTGCGGAATCGACCAGCACGCTGTCCACATTGACCCAGATCCCGAGTTTCTTTTCCTTGCGGCGAACCATCACCGCGGGTGCGGGGCCGGAAACGGTGACAACCACCTCCAGCGGGTCGTCGGATGGGATGGGGGTTTCCCGCTTCACCGCGCCGAAGATCAGGATTTCCGAGCCGTCGAAGGTGGCGGTGATCGCCACCCGGTCCTGGCTGAGGCCCAGGACAACCTCTTCCTTGGCGGCCAATGCGGCGGATTGCGGCAGCAGGGCCAGGCTGGCGGCCGTCAGGGCAGACAAGAGCAGCTTGCGCATGGGTCAATGGCCTCCGCTGTCGCCGAGCGAGAACAGCTCGGAGGGCTGCAGCAGCAGGTCGAGGCCCAGCTTGACACAGACCGCGATCACCATCAGCGCCAGCAGGATGCGCAGCTGCTCTGCTTTCAGATAGACGCCGATGCGGGTGCCGATCTGGGCACCGATCACGCCGCCGATCAGCAGCAAGACCGCCAGCACGATATCCACGGTATAGTTGGTGGTGGCGTGCAGCATGGTGGTAAAGCCGGTCACCGTGATAATCTGGAACAGCGAGGTGCCGACGACCACCTTTGTTGGCATGCCTAGGATGTAGATCATCGCAGGCACCATGATGAAGCCGCCGCCAACGCCCATGATGGCGGCCAGGATACCGACGCAAACCCCCACCAGGACCGGCGGGATCACCGAGATATAGAGGCCTGAGGTGCGGAAACGCATCTTGAACGGCAGCGCATGCACCCAGCCGCGCTGACGGCGCGGGGCAGGGGATGCGCCGCCCGCCTTCTTGGATTTGCGGATTGCGTTCAGGCTTTCGATGAACATCAGCCCGCCGACGACGCCGAGGAAGACGACGTAGCAGAGCTTGACCAGCAGGTCGACCTGGCCGAGCGCCTTGAGGTAGTTGAACACCACCACACCAAGTGCTGCGCCGATCAGGCCGCCGGCCTGCAGAACAAGCCCCATCTTGATATCAACGGTGCGCCTTCGGAAATGCGCCAGCACGCCGGAGAAGGAGGAGGCGACAATCTGGTTCGCTTCCGTGGCCACCGCCACCGCGGGCGGGATGCCGATGAAGAACAAAAGCGGCGTCATCAGGAAGCCGCCGCCGACTCCGAACATGCCCGAGAGAATGCCCACCATTCCCCCGAGGCCCAGGAGAAGGAAAGCATTAACCGAGACCTCAGCTATGGGAAGGTAGATCTGCATGGTCCTTGTTAAACCGCAGTTCGTTCAAAAATCAACAATCTATGCCGCTCTGCAGCGTGCAGGACTGATTTGACGCAGGAAACTGGACTTATCCCGCCGCCGCGCGAGACTGGCACAGCACTCTCAGGTCCGCAGATGAAGGGCTGCGCCCCCCCTTGGCAGGCTTGGGCCAGGCGCAGCACTGCGCGCGGGGGCAAGGCCTTTCACTGCGAAGCCTTTGAGGGGCAGGGCTACCCTCGGTAGGTCATTACCAATGTATGTCCTCTTTTTCCGCGTCAACGTTGAACAGCGCATTCGCGCGGTCGATCCCGCGGCCCTTGACCCGGAAGAAAAGAAAAACGCCCGGTTGGGGACCGGGCGTTTCAAGCTGTCTGGAACTGGGCTCAGCGCTCTTTCACATAAGGCTCGCCGCCAGCGCGGGGCGGGATCGCCTTGCCGACGAATCCGGCCAGGATCACCACGGTCAGTACATAGGGCAGCGCGTCCATCGCCTGTACCGGGATAGTGATGCCGCCGAGTTCGATGTTCTGGAAGCGCAGGGCAACTGCCTGCAGGAGACCGAAAAGCAGGCAGGCACCCATGGCGTGCCAAGGGCGCCACTTGGCGAAGATCAGCGCGGCCAAGGCGATATAGCCGCGGCCTGCGGTCATGTCTTTGACGAATCCTGCCTGCAGAGCCGTGGCGAGATAGGCGCCCGCAATGCCGCACAGCAGGCCGCAGATCATCACCGCAGCAAAGCGCAGGCCGACAACCGAGACGCCGGCAGTATCCACCGCGGCTGGATTCTCGCCCACTGCGCGCAGGCGCAATCCGAAGCGGGTGCGGTACAGGACCCACCAGGTCGCAGGCACTGCCAGGAGGGCAATATAGACCAGGATCGAATGGCCTGAGATCAGCTCGGAATAGATCGGGCCAAGGACCGGGACGCTGGACAGGCTTTCGGCAAAAGGCAAGTTAATAGGTTCGAACCGGCCGCCGCTGATCAGCGACGGGGTGCGGCCGCCTTGTTTGAACCAGTCTTGTGCGATCAAGACGGTCAAACCTTGCGCGAGCATTGTAACCGCGAGACCGGAAATCAGCTGATTGCCCCGAAAGGTGATTGAGGCAAGCCCGTGCAAAGCGGCCAGGACCAGCGAGGAGGCGACCCCGGCCAGAAGCCCGACCCAAACGTTGCCGGTCACCGCGGCCACCGCCGCGGAGAAGAAGGCGGCCATCAGCATCTTGCCTTCCAGACCGATGTCGAAGATGCCCGCGCGCTCGGAAAACAGGCCGGCCAGACAGGCCAGCAGCAGCGGAGTGGCGAGGCGGACGGTGGAATCCAGAACCTGGATGATCGTCAGGAAATCCATCAGCTCTGCCCCTTCCGTACTGCCAGGAAGATCTTCTCGAGCGGCATTCTCACCATGTTGTCGAGCGCCCCGGTGAACAGGATTACAAGCGCCTGGATCACAACGATCAGCTCGCGCGGGATCGAGGTCCAGAGCGCCAGCTCAGCCCCGCCCTGGTAGAGAAAGCCGAAGAGGATTGCAGCCAGGAACACACCGAACGGGTGGTTGCGGCCCATCAGGGCCACGGCGATGCCGATGAAGCCGGCGCCTTCGGTGGCGTTCAGAACCAGCCGCTCCGCCTCGCCCATCACGTTATTGATCGCCATCATGCCGGCCAGCGCTCCGGAGATCAGCATGGCGACCATAACGATACGCACTGATGAAATACCGGCATAACGCGCACCGGGCTCGGACTTGCCAAGCGATCGGATTTCATAGCCCAGGGGGGTGCGCCAGATCAGCAGCCAGACAAAGACGCAGGCAGCAATGGCAACCAGCAGGCTGACGTTGGCCGGGCCCGCCTTGGAAAAGCTGATGCCGAGCGGGGCCAGCAACTCGTGCAGGTTGGGCAAATGCACTGCTTCCGGGAAACGGGCGCTGGCGGGCTCCATCGAGCCTTCGGGCCGCAGTTTGTTGACCAGCACATAGTTCAGCACTGCCGCGGCGATGAAGTTGAACATGATGGTGGTGATCACGATATGGCTGCCGCGCTTGGCCTGCAGATAGGCGGGGATGGCCGCCCAGGCAGCGCCGAACAGCCCGGCGCCGAGCGCCGCAGCTATCAGGGCCAGCGACCAATGAGGCCAGGGAATGAACAGGCAGACAAGCGCCACGCCCAAACCGCCCAGCATCGCCTGGCCCTCGCCGCCGATGTTGAAAAGGCCGGCATGGGCGGCAACCGCCACCGCAAGGCCGGTGAACATGAAATTGGTGGCGTAATAGAGCGTGTAGCCCCAGCCATAGGTGGAGCCCAGGGCGCCATCGACCATCAGCTTGACCGCGGCAACCGGGTCTTCGCCGATCCCGAGGATCACCAGGGCCGAGAGGATTGTGGCCAGCAGAAGGCTGATCAAGGGGATCAGAACCACATCGGCCCATTTCGGCATCTTGTCCATTTACGCGGCCTCCCCCGCGACACCGGCCATCAAGAGGCCGAGTTCTTTCTCATCGGTCTGATCCGCCGGGCGCTCGCCCATGATCATGCCGTCAAACATCACGGCCACACGGTCGGAGAGCGACAAGATCTCCTCCAGCTCGACCGAGACCAGCAGGATCGCTTTGCCTTGGTCGCGCAGTTCGACGATCTGCTTGTGAATGAATTCGATGGCGCCGATATCGACGCCGCGGGTCGGCTGGCCCACCAGCAACAGGTCCGGGTTGCGCTCGATCTCGCGGGCCACCACGATTTTCTGCTGGTTGCCGCCGGAGAAGCTCTTGGCCGCCAGCCAGGGCTCGGGCGGGCGGACGTCGAATTTCCCCATCTTGGCTTCGGTGTCGGCGCGGAGGGCGGCGTTGTTCATCAGGAGGCCGTTCTGGTAGGCCGGATCCCGGTGATAGCCAAAGGCCACGTTCTCCCAGGCGTGGAAGTCCATGATCAGGCCTTCGCGCTGGCGGTCCTCCGGGACGTGGCCGATATGGGCCGCGCGGCGGGCGCGGGCATCCGAGCCGTGGCCGCGCAGGGGCAGGGAACTGCCGTGCAGCTTGATGCTGCCCGAGCCCGCGCGCATGCCGCCCAAAACTTCCAAGAGTTCCGATTGCCCGTTGCCCGCCACACCGGCAATGCCGACAATCTCGCCTGCGCGCACGGTCAGATCGATGCCTTTGACGCGTTCGACGCCGGCCTCGTCGACGACCCGCAGGTTTTCAATCTCCAGCACCGGGGCGCCGGGCTGGGCGGGCACCTTGTCGACGCGCAGCAGCACTTTGCGGCCTACCATCAACTCGGCCAAATGCTCGGGGCTGGTCTCGGCCGTCTTTACCGTCGCGGTCATTTGGCCGCGGCGCATAACGGAGACCGTGTCAGTATACTCCATGATCTCCCGCAGCTTGTGGGTGATCAGGATGATGGTTTTCCCTTCGGCGCGCAGGCGGTCGAGGATGCGGAACAGCTGGTCGGCTTCGGCTGGGGTGAGCACGCCGGTGGGTTCGTCGAGGATCAGGATTTCTGCCTTGCGGTAGAGCGCTTTGAGGATCTCGACCCGCTGCTGCATGCCGACGCCGATCTCGTCGATACGGGCGTCGGGATCCACGAACAGTTCGTATTCCTCCTCCAGCGCCTTCAGCTCCTTGCGGGCCCGGCGCAGCGAGGGCATCAGCATGCCGCTGTCCTCGGCGCCCAGTACGATGTTCTCCAGCACGGTGAAATTCTCCACCAGCTTGAAATGCTGGAACACCATGCCGATGCCTGCGGCGATCGCGGCCTGGCTGTCCGGGATCGCGGTCTTGTTGCCCTTGATCCAGATCTCGCCGCTGTCGGCCTTGTAAAACCCATAGAGGATCGACATCAGCGTCGACTTGCCCGCACCGTTTTCACCGATGATCCCGTGAATGGTGCCTGGGGCGACGCTGATAGAAATGTCCTTGTTTGCCTGGACCGGGCCAAAGGCTTTGGAAATGCCTTTGAGTTCAATGGCGGGGGCGGTCAATCGGGCTCTCCCATGCCTGGAAATCCGATCAGCCGCACCACCTTGCCGTCTTCGAGATCGGCAAAATACTGGCCGCGCACCATCAGCGCGCCCTCCTTCAGGAAGTCCACCGTGGCACGTGCATGGCCATGATGTTCCGAGACGGCCACAACCTGTGCCGAGGCGCCGGGCATCATCGCGGCAAACTGCGCGATATAGTCCAGATAGGCGTCACGGCCCTTGATGGGGGCAGGGGTGTTGGGATCGGAGTAATAGAAATCTGGCCCAATCGCTGCGTCCGTCTTGGCGGCGCGGGTTTCGGGCGTTGGGTCGCCCCAGGCCGCAAACAGAGTGTTCAAGGAATCCGTCATGGCCTGGGGCTTTCTGCTTAGAAGCTCAGCGCGGGGCAGCTGTCGTTTTCATAGTAGCTGGCCACGCTCACTTCGCCTGCGATGATTTTCTCGCGGGCGGCGTCAACTGCCGCTTTCATCTCGTCCGAGACCAGCGGGGCGTTGTTGTCATCCAGCGCATAGCCGACGCCTTCTTCGGCCAGGCCCATGGAGAACACGCCGGTTTCCAGGTTCTCGCCAGCCTTCATGGCTTCGTAGACCGCCACGTCAACGCGTTTCAGCATCGAAGTCAGCACCTTGCCCGGGTGCAGGTGGTTCTGATTGCTGTCCACGCCGATCGACAGGATGCCTTCGTCAGCTGCGGTCTGCAGCACGCCAACGCCGGTGCCGCCGGCCGCGGCATAGATCACATCAGCGCCCTGGCTGATCTGCGACTTGGTCAGCTCAGAACCTTTTACCGGATCGTTCCAGGCGGCAGGGGTGGTGCCGGTCATGTTGGCGACTACAGTGATGTCAGGGTTCACCGCCTTGGCGCCTTGGGCATAGCCGCAGGCGAAGTGGCGGATCAGCGGGATGTCCATGCCGCCGATAAAGCCGACGGTGTCCGACTTGGAGGCCATCGCCGCCATCATGCCAACGAGGTATGAGCCTTCATGCTCGGCAAAGCCGATCTGGCGCACGTTCGGTGCATCCAGCCAGGTTACATCAACTGCAACGAACTTGGTGTCCGGATAGTCGGCCGCCACCTGGCCCAGCGGATCGGCCATGGCAAAGCCCATGGTGACAATCGGGTTGGAGCCGGCTTCGGCAAAACGGCGCAGCGCCTGTTCGCGCTGGGCTTCTGACTGCAGTTCGATTTCACGGTAGCTGCCGCCGGTTTCCTCGACCCAGCGCTGGGCGCCGTTATGCGCGGCTTCGTTGAAGCTTTTGTCGAACTTGCCGCCCAGGTCGAAGATCAGCGCCGGCTCGGCCAGCGCGGCACCTGTGGTCAGGGCCAGCGACGCGGCTGCGCCCATCAGCGATTTCATCAGGGTCATCAGGTTAACTCCCACTGTCATTTTTGTTGAGTGCAGCGGGTCTATGCCGCTGCCCGGCCCCGTTCAGGCCATAGAGGGTGCGGCAATTTAGCCTGCAGGGAAGGGAGAGGGTCAACCGCTTTTTGACCATTTGGTGCGAAATCCGCGCAACTGGCCTAGCGTAAAGGCTTTCTCATCAGCACTGCATCCACGGAATCTGCCCCGTCACGGCGGTAATATCCGGCCCGTCGCCCGCATTCCGCGAATCCGCAGGCGCGGTACAATGCCTGAGCCGGGGCATTATCGGCGGCCACTTCAAGGAACACGTCCAATGCGCCGCGGTCCCGCGCGGCCGATTCCCACTCGGCCATGCAAGCGCGCGCCAGCCCCTGCCGCTGATGCGCCGGATGGGTGGCAATGGTCAGCAGTTCTGCCTCATCCGCGATCACCCGTGCCAGGGCGAAACAGCGGGCGTCACCGGCGGCAAAGGCCAGGGGGCTCTCAAGCAGGGAGGCAAACTCATCCGCGCTCCACGGGCGTGACTGTGTGAAGGCCGCGGCATGAGCGGCGGCCATCTGTTCAGCTGTCAGACGGTCACTCATCGATCAGGGCAGGCGGCACGTCGCTGGACGGGGCGGCATCCGCTGCGCGCAGATATAGCGGCGCGGGCGGTTCGGTCACGGTTTTAAACCGGGCCGCGGCGATGCGTGCAATGGCTTCGGCAATCCCGGCGGGGCTAGCCTCGGGCGCAAACGCCAGCCCGGCGCCGCGGGCGGCTTCCCCGGCCTCCAGGCGGGGCATCAGACGCGGTGCCTCCCCCGGTAAAGCGGCGTAGACCTGTTCCCGCGGCGCGAGAACCGCAGGCATCGTGCCTTCGGCCGCCTGCGCCTCGAAGCCGTCAACCCCTACGGCCGGGACTTCCAGCCCCAGCGCCAGCCCGCGCGCGGCGGATACGGCGATGCGGATGCCGGTGAAATTGCCGGGGCCAACGCCCACGCCGATAGCGTCCAGATCTTTCCAGGCAGATTTCCCTTCCGCCAGCACCTCTTCCAGCAACGGCATCAGCCGCTCGGCCTGGCCGCGGGTCATTTCCTCCAGGCGGGAGGACAGCACCTCGTTCCCGCGCAGCAGCGCAGCGGCGCAATGGCCTGCCGAGGTGTCAAAGCCCAAAACCAGTGGCGCTGTGCCGTCTGCCGGGGAGGCGGTAGTCTTTTGCATGGTCAGCTCTTGCTGCTGGCGTTCAGCGCGTCACGGCCCGAGCCGGCGGCGCGTGCCAATGTATCAGTGAAATGCAGCCATGGCAGGCGTGCGTCCTCATGGCAGTGGATGTCCGGCTGCAGTTCTGCGGCCTGGTCCAGAATGCCAACGGGCACATAGGTCTGCCCCGGCAGATAGTCGAATTGGGCTGCCAGGGGCGAGCCGCAGTCCCGGCAGTTCCAGCGGGTCACACCGGGGTGGCTGGAAAACGAGGGCCCCAGCCCCGGTTCCGCCTTCAGATCATCCCCGGAAAAGGCTGCAAAGGCTCCAACGGGTGCGCCGGTCCAGCGGCGGCAGTCGCTGCAATGGCAATATGCCACCAGTTGCGGGCGGGCACTGAAGCTCAGCCGCACTGCACCGCAGTAACAACGGCCCGTGATGGGAACGGCTGCCTCAGACGGCAACCGGGCGCACCTCGGTTACTTCCGGGATGTAATGGCGCAGCAGGTTCTCGATGCCCATCTTCAGCGTCAGTGTCGAGGAGGGGCAGCCTGCGCAGGCGCCCTGCATGTGCAGATAGACAACACCGCGGTCAAAGCCGTGGAAGGTGATGTCGCCGCCATCCTGCGCCACCGCCGGGCGCACGCGGCTGTCCAGAAGCTCCTTAATCTGGTTGACGATCTCCGCGTCTTCCCCGGAATGTTCGGCGTGGCCCGAGGCCGGATCGGCAGAGCCGTCCGCCATCACCGGCTGGCCGGATTGGTAATGCTCCATCACCGCACCCAGGATGGCCGGTTTGATGTGGTCCCATTCGACCCCGTCCGCCTTGGTGACGGTCACGAAATCATTGCCGAAGAACACGCCGGTCACGCCTTCAACCGCAAAGATGCGGGCGGCCAAAGGCGACTTGCCTGCAGCCTCGGCGCTGGGGAAATCTGCAGTGCCAACCTCCAGAACGGTCTGGCCCGGCAGGAATTTCAGCGTCGCCGGGTTAGGCGTGGATTCAGTCTGAATGAACATATCGGGCCTCCGTTAAGCTGCCCCCGATATGCGCCTTGCAGCACCGCAAGTCAAGATTTGGAACAATTCTAAAGTGCGGGCTGCTGCGCATGGTCCAAAGCCTGCTCCAGCCGGTCGTCGCCCCAGAACAGTTCAGTGCCGCAGGTGAAGCTGGGCGCGCCAAAGATCCCGGCAGTGACGGCGTCCTCGGTCTGCGCCCGCAGTGCAGATTTTGTCACCGGGGATTGAGCCTTCACCATCAGGGATTCTCCCAGTCCGGCGCGGCGCAGGCAGTCCCGCAGAACATCCTCATCGGAAATATCTGCGCCGTTCCCGAACTGAGCCGTGTAAACGGCTTTTGCAAATGCCTCGGTTCCACCGGCCTCAGCCGCGGCCAGCGCCAGGCGCGCGGC
>JBFOLS010000074.1:0-8075 GCA_040830225.1 Leisingera sp. | reverse complement strand
GGCGGGCCGGCAAGACCGGCCATTCGCTTTATGACGGGCCCTGGGTGGAATGGGGTGCCTTCCCGACCCTTCCCGTTGCTACCGGAGAGAACTGATGTTCGAGACCCTGAAACCCCAGCCCGCCGACAAGATTCTGGCGCTGATGCAGATGTTCCGCGACGATCCGCGCGCGGACAAGATCGACCTTGGCGTCGGCGTCTACAAGAACGCCGAGGGCGTCACCCCGGTGATGCGCGCCATCAAGGCGGCCGAGCACAAGCTGTGGGAAGAGCAGACCAGCAAGGCCTATGTCGGCTTGGCAGGCGACCCGGCCTACGGCGACGCAATGATCAAACTGATTCTGGGCGATGCGGTTGCGCGCGAAAACATCGCGGCTGCAGCCACTCCGGGCGGCACCGGTGCGGTGCGCCAGGCGTTTGAGCTGATCAAGATGGCCAATCCCGCGGCCCGCGTCTTCGTGTCTGATCCTACCTGGCCGAACCACGTGTCGATCCTGAAATACGTCGGCATCGAAACCGTGGTCTACCGCTACTTCGACCGCGAGACCCGCGGTGTGAATTTTGACGCTATGATGGAAGATCTGAAGGGTGCGAACAATGGCGACGTGGTGCTGCTGCATGGCTGCTGCCACAACCCGACCGGCGCCAACCTGAACGAGGTGCAGTGGAAGGAAGTCATTGCACTGCTGAACGAGCGCGGCCTGATCCCGATGATCGACATTGCCTATCAGGGCTTTGGCGATGGCCTGGAAGAGGATGCGCTGGGCGTGCGCCTGGTGGCCTCCAGCTGCCCTGAGACGCTGATTGCTGCCAGCTGCTCCAAGAACTTCGGCATCTACCGCGAGCGCACCGGCCTCTTGATGGCGGTGTCCAATGACGCGGGCGCTCAGGCGCTGAACCAGGGCACCCTGGCGTTCCTGAACCGCCAGAACTACTCCTTCCCGCCGGATCACGGTGCGCGGCTGGTGACCATGATCCTGAACGACGACGCTCTGCGTGCTGACTGGGCGGCTGAGCTGGAAGACACCCGCCTGGGCATGCTGGGCCTGCGCCAGCAGCTGGCGGATGAGCTGCAGCGTCTGACCGGCTCCGACCGTTTCGGCTTCATCGCCCAGCACCGCGGCATGTTCTCGCTTCTGGGCACCACACCCGAACTGGTCGAGAAGATGCGGGTCGACAACGGTATCTACATGGTCGGCGACAGCCGCCTGAACATTGCGGGCCTAAATGCCCAGACTGTGCCGGTGCTGGCCAAGGCAATCGTCGATGCTGGCGTCTGAGCCTGAAGCACCGTGAATTTCCGGAACGCGCCCCTTTGCGGGCGCGTTTTTTGTTGCTGGAGCAGGCGGAGATCAGGGGGCTGCTCCCGCGCTTGGCTGTGTGTCTCGGCTGCGCCAAGACCTTTGCAGGCTTGGGCGTGGCTCTGCTGCCGTGGTTCGGATAGCTTTTGAGACGTCCTTGAATCGCGAGAAAACAAAACTTTTTCTTGACGCTGGGTTGTCTTGAGGGCGGCGACGGAAGCTCCAGAAGTCTGCGTTTGTGCTTGCAGAAGTCACAAGTAACCCAGCCAAGGAGACCTGAAATGACCTTCGCAAAAACTGCGCTTGCCTTGATCCTGTCCGCCGCCGTTGCCCTGCCGCTGGCCGCCCCTGCCTTTGCCGCTAACGGCGAAGTCATCGACCGGGTGGAAAACCGCGCCGACCGCCGCGAGAACCGCCGCGACGAGGCCGTGGACACTGGCGTTTGGGACGTGGTGGAAGACCATCTGGACCGGGCCGAGGACCGGCGCGACTACCGCGACCAGAAGGCGCCCAAGGTGATTGTTGTCCCGCAGGGCTGAAGCTGGGACCCGCGCCGCGGCAGCGGCGCCCGGCCCAACAGGCGGAGATCATCTTTGATGATTGAACCCCTGGCGGGAGCCACCCCGCTCAAACGGAATGCGGCGCCCGGATGGGGCGCCGCTGTCTGTTTCTGTACCGCGGATCAGCTCGGCGAGAACTCGGGGTAGGCCTCCATGCCCAGCTCCGCCATGTCGAGGCCGTTGACTTCGTCGTCTTCCTCGACCCGGATGCCGGTGGTGGCGCGCAGCACCAGCCAGACCACAGCCGAGGCCGCCACAGTGAAGACACCGACCACGGCAATCCCTGTTAGCTGGGTCAGCAGGCTGGCTTCGGGGTTCGACAGCACAACCGCCACAGTGCCCCAGATGCCGCAGATCAGGTGCACCGGGATGGCGCCGACCACGTCGTCGATCTGCAGCTTGTCCAGCAGCGGCACGGTGAAGACCACAATCACGCCGCCGATGGCACCGATCAGGGTGGCCAGGCCCAGGCCCGGGGTCAGCGGCTCAGCGGTGATTGCCACCAGGCCGGCCAGCGCGCCGTTCAGGATCATGGTCAGGTCCGGCTTCTTGAACAGAAGCTGGGTCAGGATCAGCGCGGCCACCGCACCGCCTGCCGCGGCGGCATTGGTGTTGGAGAAGATGCGGCTGATGTCAGCCACGTCGCCGATCGAGCCCATCGCCAGCTGCGAGCCGCCGTTGAAGCCGAACCAGCCCATCCACAGGATGAAGGTGCCGAGGGTTGCCAGCGCCAGGTTGGAGCCGGGCATCGGGATGGTCTTGCCGTCCTTGTACTTGCCGATGCGCGGGCCGAGGATCAGCGCGCCGGTCAGCGCGGCCCAGCCGCCCACGGAGTGCACCACGGTGGAGCCTGCAAAATCGAGAAAGCCCATCTGCTCCAGGAAGCCGCCGCCCCATTTCCAGCTAGCCTGGAACGGATAGATCACCGCGGTCAGCACGATGGTGAAGATCAGGAACGGCCACAGCTTGATGCGTTCCGCCAGGGTGCCCGACACGATCGAGGCGGTGGCGGCGCAGAACATCAGCTGGAAGAAGAAGTCCGAGCCGGTGGAGGCGTAGGAGTAATCATCCGCACCTTCCGCGGTGATCCCGACCGCCTCCAGAACGCCAGGGCCAAAGACGCCGGACAGCACCCCGTCGACGGCCCAATTGCCCAGCGGATACATCAGGTTGTAGCCGATCAGCCAGTAGAACACGGCAGCGAGCGAGAACAGCGCCATGTTCTTGGTCAGCTGCATGGTCACGTTCTTGGAACGCACCAGGCCCGCCTCCAGCATGGCAAAGCCTGCCGCCATCCAGAACACCAGGCAGCCGCCGATCAGGAACAGCAGCGAGTTCAGGATGAACACGGTGTCGGTGGATGGATTCACTCCGGGTGCCGGACCGTCCTGGGCCAGCGCCAGGCCCGGCAGCGCGGCCAGCGCCAGCGCAACAAGGGGAAGTTTCAGGGTCTTCATAGGTCTTTCCTCCATGCCGGGCGCCTTACAGCGCCTCGAGGTTGGTTTCGCCGGTGCGCACCCGCACCGCCTGTTCCACATCCAGAACAAAAATCTTGCCGTCGCCGATCTTGCCGGTGCGGGCAGTCTCTGCGATGACGCTGACGGCCTGTTCCGCCTGATCGGCAGGCACCACCAATTCCAGCTTCAGCTTCGGCACAAAGTTCACTTCGTATTCGGCGCCGCGGTAGATTTCGGTATGGCCGGCTTGCGCTCCGAAGCCCTTGATTTCAGTGACCATCAGCCCGCTCACACCCAGAGAGGTCAGCGCCTGGCGGACCTCGTCCAGCTTGAAGGGCTTGATGGCAGCTATGATCATTTTCATATGTGCACCCTTAGGTTTTCGCGCTGCTCCGGCCCCGTGCCGACGCATTGTGCACTTGCAGCAAAACCGTGCCGCCGAGTCGTGCAAAGCCAAGGCCAGCAAGTTTCCGCGTGTCTTTCTGCGCGCGCACAATAATTTTGCGCCTTTTGGCGGCTTCGCTTAAAAACCGCCCATCTGGCAAAGGGGAAAGGTCCGGATTCTGCCCCCTCTACAAACCGCGGCAGGCAGGGTATTGTCGCGGGAAACGGGCAAACCGGGCAGGAACAGACGATGGCACAAGGATCCGGGCGCAAGCCTCTGGTGGCAGAAAAGCGCTATTCTTCGGGCGGCAAGGGCAAGCCTGCTGCCAAGAAACCTGTCCGCAAGAAACCTGCACGCAAAAGCAAGCCTAAAAAGCCGGGATTGTTCGGCCTGTTTGCCCGCAAGAAGGCGCGCGCCAAGCCCGTGCGCAAGAAGCGCGGGTTCATTGGGCTCTTGCTTGCGCCCTTTGCCTTTGCCTTCCGGCTGGCCTGGGGGTTTTCCTGGCGTGTCGGCATGGTGGTCTGCCTGCTGGTAGGGCTGGCGGTTGCCTTTCAATATGCCCGGCTGCCGGAAGTCACGGCCTATCTGGACGGCCGCGCCCGCGGGTCGGTGACTCTTCTGGACCGCAACGGCGAGGTCTTTGCGTGGCGCGCCGACCGGTTCGGGGGCGGGGTAGTGGGGAATCGGTTCCCCCCGCACCTGAAAAAGGCCATCTGGGCTACGGAGAAAAAGCCTTTTTACCGCCACTTTGGCCTGTCGCCGCGCGGCATCGCCAGCGCCGTGCGCATCAACCTGCGCGAAGGGCGGGGGCCGCTGTCGGGCCATGGCGGTTCGACCATCACCCAGCAGACGGCCAAGCTTTTGTGCCTGGGGCGCGTCTATGACCCGGCTGAGTGGAAGAGCGAAAGCGCCTATGAGGCCGACTGCCGCAAAAGCTCGCTTTGGCGCAAGGGGACCGAAGCGATTTTTGCCCTCGCGATGGAGGCCAAGTACAGCAAGGATGAGATCCTTTCGATCTACATGAACCGCGCCTATATGGGCGGCGGTGCCCATGGCGCCGAGGCCGCTGCGCAGCGCTACTTCGGCAAATCGGCGAACCAGCTGAACCCGGCCGAGGGGGCGATGCTGGCAGGGCTTTTGACCGCGCCTTCGACCCTGGCACCGACCAACAACCTGCAGCGCTCGCAGGACCGCGCCGCCACGGTTTTGCGGCTGATGCAGGAGCAGGGCTACCTGACCACCGCCGAAATGCAGCGGAACCAGAACAACCCGGCAGTGCTGAGCGAAGCCGCGGCAGCGCGGGCAGGCGGCTATTTTGCAGATTGGGTGATGGACACCATTCCGGATTTCCTGGGGGATCAGACTACTGAGGATGTGGTGATCCGCTCCACCCTCGATCAGCGCTTGCAGACCGCGGCCGAGGAGGCGCTGAAGCATGTGTTCGAGACCAAGGTCCGCAAGGGATCCAAGGCGCAGGCTGCCATCGTGGTGATGAGCGCTGACGGTGCGGTGCGCGCCATGGTGGGCGGCCGCAAGACACGGGTTTCGGGCGTGTTCAACCGCGCGACGCAGGCAAAGCGGCAGACCGGTTCCGCCTTCAAGCCGTTTGTTTATGCCACGGCGCTGGAACTGGGCTATTCGCCGCTGGATAGGGTGCTGGACGCGCGCTACTGTCTCGACATTCCCGGTTCCGGCCAATGGTGCCCTAAGAATTACACCAGCAAGTTCTATGGGGAAGTGACATTGGTGCGCGCGCTGAAGGACTCGCTGAACGTGCCGGCGGTGAAGGTTGCCGAAGCCGTCGGGCGCGACAAGGTTGCCATAGTTGCCCGGGACTTTGGCATAGATAACGACCTTGCCGACGGGCCGGCAATGGCGCTGGGAGCCTCGGAAAGCACACTCCTGGAGATGACGGGCGCCTATGCTGGGATCCTGAACGGCGGCTCCTCGGTGACGCCTTACGGGATGACCGAGCTGAAACTGGTTGAGGACAGTACTGCGCTGATGGGCGCCAGCGGCGGTATCGGTGAACGGGTGATCCGCACCGAGGCTGCGCAGCAGCTGGTCTGGATGATGGAGAAGGTGATCGCCAGCGGCACCGGCCAGCGGGCGCAGATCCCGGGCTGGCAGGCTGCGGGCAAGTCCGGGACGACCTCAGCCGCCAAGGATGCCTGGTTCATCGGTTTCACGGCGGATTACGTGGCCGGCGTCTGGATGGGCTATGACGACAACACACCCTTGTCTGGTGTGACCGGCGGCGGCTTGCCCGCTGAGATCTGGAAAGAGACCATGGTGCGCGTGCATGACGGGCTGACCCCCAAGCCGCTGCCGATGCTGGAGCCCGCCCCGATCGCTCCGCCGCCGCAGCCCACCCGCCGCGAGCGCCGCCGCCAGGGTCCGAAGCTTGGCCAGGAGCTGGGGCGCGCTGTCGACAACCTACTGCGTGACATCCTCGGTAACTGATCTTTCCTGCAAACGGTGGCGGTCCTGCTGGCTCAGGCCCGTTGCAGGCCCAGCGGAAGGGCAGGGGTATCTCCGGTTCAGCCGGCAGGTTGTTTCTGGGCAAAGAAAAAGGCTCCGCAACGGGAGCCTTTTGCAAATTGTCAGAAGCGAGTGCCGCTCAGCTCAGCCGTTTCAGCTCGGCGATCAGCGCGTCGATGTCGCCTTTCTTGCTGTCCAGGATGGCACCGATCTCGGTGCGCTCGGTCAGCAAGAGGTTCACCCCTTCGATGAACATGTTGAAGAACAGTTCCTTGCCGGAGCGGTCCGACACCAGAAAGGTCACCTCAAAGGGCGACTGTCCCTTGAGGTATGCAATGGTGCTCACCTCGTACCATTTCTTCACCTTGCGAACGCCGGTCACTTCCAGCTTGCCGCCAATGAACTCGCGGAAACGCTTGCCGTATTTGCGCGAGATATAGGCCTGGAACGCCTTGGAGAACGCCTTCTTCTGAGTTTTGGTTGCCCGGCGCCCGTCCACCCCCAGCGCATAGGCTGCGATCGCCGAAGTGTCGCCGTAGCGCTGGAAGATCCGCTCGAACTCGCGGAACATCGCCGTTTCGCCCTTACCTGAGGCGATCACCTTGTTGATATCGGTCACCAGGCTGTTGATCAGCTTGCTGGCGCCATTTTCGGTCAGAGCCCAAAGCGCCTGAGGCGCTGCAGCCAGAGCGGCACCCAGTCCAAACAGGAAATTGCGGCGTTGCATCATTCAAAATCCTTCAGTGTTCAGCTCGAACGGATCGACTTCCTGGATCTCTTCGCCGTCGCCCAGTTGGAAGCGGCGGTTCTGCAGGTAGATCAGGCGCGATTGCGCATAGCTGTCGGCGCTTTCGTAGAGAATCGAGTCGATCGTGTCGGAATAATTGCCACGATCGCCCATGCGGCGCACGATCTCGGCGTAGATGGTGATGTTGTCGGCAGTATTCTGCTCGGCATAGCCCAGCGGGTTGGTGAAAAAATCAACTCCGATGCCAACCGCGTCGCGGGTGGTGGAGGGGCCGAAGAAGGGCAGCTCCACGTAAGCGCCTTCACCTACGCCCCAAACATGCAGGGTCTCGCCGAAATCAGTGTCGACCTGGGGCACATGCAGTTCGGTTGCGGGGTCAGCCAGGCCGGCGAATCCGACGGTGGAGTTGATCAGGAAACGCGACAGCGCATTTCCGGCCAGCTTCAGGTTGCCCTGCAGCAGCGCGTTGACCATCTGCCCGGGCATCGACAGGTTTTCTGCAAAATGCGAGAAGCTGGTCACCATCGGTGCAGGCACAATCGCCACATAACCCTTGGAGGCCGGGCGGAACGCCAGCCGGTCGACCCCGCGGTTGAAGGCGTGCACCGAGCGGTTGGTCTTTTCATAGGGATCGAATACCTCGCCAGAGGCCCGTGCAACCGGGTCCTGGGTGGCACAGCCTGCAACGGCAGCGGCCAAAATCAGCGCAAAGACAAATTTAAGCGGTCGCAACATGAAGGGCATTCGGGTAAGTGTCCAAATTGATACTGGGGCCGGCTGATCGGAGGGCAAATAAGGGTTCTCCTGCCATTTACCAGTGCGATTACATTTTTTTACCTGCTTGTGACAGAACTGTTACAAAATCAGTCCCGACCTGAAGCCAAGGAACCATTATTGCAGTCTGACCATGAATAAAAGCATTTATAAGAACGGCTATGAAGAGCTGCGCCGGGTGCGGCAGCAGAGCCGGGGACTGTACTGGTTCACCGGTATCTTCAGCTTCTTTGTGAACCTGCTGATGCTGACCGGGCCATTGTATATGATGCAGGTCTATGACCGGGTGCTCGGCAGCCGCTCCGAGGCGACGCTGCTGGCGCTGTCTCTGCTGGTGGTGTTTCTCTACGGCATGATGGGGCTGCTGGAT
>JBFOLS010000073.1:0-4674 GCA_040830225.1 Leisingera sp. | reverse complement strand
CGGGGTATAGGGGGTGTCGCTCATCTGTCGGGCCTTGCCTTATTGTTTCCTGAAACCGGTCAATCGCACGCGCAGCGGCGATCGGCTCAGCCAGAGATAAGGGGAGATTTGAAAATTCCAATGACTGGAAGGTATGGCGGGTGAAATTTTTCAAAATGCTCACAGCGACTCGTTTGCGGACACAGAGGCGTGAGCCCCCCTTCGCATTTGTTACAGGGCCTATAATGTCTGAGCCGAAGCCGGTTAGGATGCCGGTGCCCTAGTTGAAGCAATCACTGATGAAAGGGATGATTTCATGAAGCGTTTTGCACTTGCTGCTGCGGCAGCGCTGTCCTTTGCCCTGCCGGCCTTTGCAGGCGAGCAGTATGTCGATGGCACCGGCTATGCCGTTTCCGGCTACGATGTCGTGGCCTACCGCAGCCTTGAAATGAGCGCCGTGGGCACCCCCCAGACCGCGCCGGTCCGCGGCAATGCCGGCATCACCGCGGAATACAACGGTGCAACCTGGGCGTTCTCGAGCGAGGCGAACCGCGACAAGTTCGTGGCAAACCCGGCCTATTACGCGCCCCAGTATGACGGCCACTGCGCCTATGGCGTCTCCAAGGGCGGAAAGGTGCCGGCCAACCCGAACCTGTGGCGCATCGTCGATGACAAGCTGTATCTGAACATCACCGACGTGGTGGTTGGCTTCTGGGAAGAGGACATCCCCGGCAACATCAACCTGGCCGAAGGCAATTGGCCGGGCATCGAGCCGAAGGCCGCCTCTGACAGCGTGATCCCCAAATTCACGTCGGAAGGCCCGGTCACCAACTAAGTCAAATCCGGGCCTGGCGGTCTGTTCCTCCGGCCCGGATCCTCAATGTCCGGCCGCCCGCTCTTGAGTTCGCGCAAGCCGGGTCCAGGCGCCGGGCGCCATGCCGTAGGCTGCCCGGAACTGCCGGGTCATATGGGCCTGATCGCTGAAACCGGCGAGGGCGGCGGATTCTGCCAAGGTCATTCCGTCTGACATGGCCGAGCGGGCCCGGTCCAAGCGGCGCAGGGTCAGGTACCGGTAGGGGCTGGTGCCAAAGGCTGCGCGGAACTGGCGGGCCAGGCTGTAGCGGTCGTGCTGGCTGATTTCTTCCAATTCTTCCGAGCGCACCGTGCGGTCCGTGTGGGCTTCAAGGAACGCGCGCGCCTGTTCCATGGCGGGCAGGTCAATGCGTCCGCGCGGGCGCCCTCTGGCGGAACTGTCATGGCCCAGGAGGCCTTCTGCCAGCACAGCGACCACGTGATCCCGTTCCAATGGTTCCAGCGGCCGGCTGAGGTCGCCGCAAGCTGCGTGCAGGGCCGGCAGGAGGCGCGGGTCGGAGAAAACCGCCTCGCTGACAAAGGGCAGGGCAGCCGCATGCGGCCCCAGAGCTGCACGGATCATCGAAGGCGCTACATACATCATGCGGTAGCGGAACCCCGCTGCGCAGCCGGCCTGACCGTCGTGCAACTCGTCCGGATGAATAACCATGATGCGGCCGGCAGTGCTGTCGGTGCGTGCGCCCCTGTAGCGAAAACTCTGCACCCCGTGCAGCGTATAGCCGATGGCATAGGTGTCGTGCCTGTGCGGCGTATAGGCGTGGCCGCCGAAAAAGGCTTCGATCCGCGTCAGCCCGTCCTGTGCCGGGGCTTCGCGCAGCCAGTCATTTCTGCACGATCGTTCAAGACGTCTGGAGCTGGAAATTACCATATTCTGTCCGGTTGACGCGCGGTCCGGGCAAAGCGCCGGGGAGCGCAATTCTCAGAACCAACCTGGGGTTTCGGCCCCGGAAACACAATAAGGAGAGCGCAAGTGCCCCCTGTGAAACTCAACATTTTGGAGGCCGTAGACCGTCAGGTCGCCCGGCTCTTCGACCCGCATGTCGTGGCCGATGTGAACGACTCCCAGGTCAAGGTAGCCAAGTTCGGGCCGCAGTTCGACTGGCATGCCCATCCGGCTGAGGATGAGGCCTTTTTGGTATTGCGCGGCGAAGTCGCCATGGATTTCCGCGATGGTCCGGTTCAGCTGAGCGCCGGAGATTTCCTGCTGGTGCCGCGCGGGGTGGAGCACCGGCCGCGGGCGCTGAGCGAGGCCCCGGTGGTGCTGATGTTCGAACCCGCAGCAACACTGAACACTGGCGATTCCATAAGCGGTTTGACCGTGACACAGCCCAAGCGGCTGCTTCCTGAGGCCGAAGCGGCAAGCCCGGCGGAAGAGGTGCGCGATGATTGACACCAAGATCGCAATTGTTGTGCGCGAGGATCTGGCCATGTGGCAGAAGCTCAATGTCACCGCATTTCTGGCCACCGGGCTGTCGGGAATTGTCCCGGATCTGCTAGGAGCGCCATATCTGGATAAAGATGGGAACCGCTACGCACCGCTTGCCGTGCAGCCGATGATCGTGCTGGCCGCTGAGGGAGAAAAGCTGAAGACAATCCATTCCCGGGCATTGGCCCGCGGGGCGGATCTGGCGCTTTACACCGAAGAGATGTTTGCCACCGGAAATGACCAGGCCAACCGCGCGGTGGTGGCAGAGTACGCGGCGCAAGATCTCAACATCGTCGGGCTGGCGTTGCGGGCACAGCGCAAACTGGCCGACAAGATCACCAAGGGCGCCAGGATGCACCCTTGAAGCCTTAAACAGAACAGCCCCGGCACTTTCCCAGTGCCGGGGCTTGATCTGATCCTTTCAGAGACCGGCGCCGGGTTCAGCGGCGGCGGTCGCGGCGCGAGGACATCGGCTGGAACGCCACGCCCACATGCGCTTCGCAATAAGGTTTGCCTTGCTGGGCAGGCAGGCCGCAGAACCAGAAGTCCTCGGTTGCCGGGTCGCCCACCGGCCATTTGCAGGTGCGCTCGGTCAGCTCCATCAGAGTGAGCTTCTTGGCCTTCTTCTCGACCTCATTGACCTTGGCCAGCGCCTCGGGGCTGATTTCATTGGCCGAGGGCTGCGGCGGCAGCGGCTGGCCGGCCGGGATGATCTGGCGGCGGGCCGGGGTCGCCGGTTTCGCTTCAGCAGCCGGCTGGGCCGCAGCGGGGCGCGCCGGTTCGGTCTTGGGCTGCGGCTTGGGCTTGGGCGCAGCTGCGGGCTTGGGCGCTGCGGCCGCCGGTGCGGCAGGCTTTTCCTTGGGCTCGGCAGCCTTGGAGCCGCCGCTGTTGCGGTTGGACAGGCCGAGGCGGTGCACCTTGCCAATGACGGCGTTGCGGGTCACGCCGCCCAGTTCTTTGGCGATCTGGCTGGCCGACTGGCCCTCGCCCCACATTTTCTTGAGCAGTTCGACGCGCTCGTCTGTCCAGGACATCTGTTGCCTTTCCAAGCTAATAGCGGCCCCAGGTGTTCTGCGGGCCGCCATCAAATTCCGTGTGATCCCCTATTCTAATCACTCCGGGCGGAGTTACAAGGCATCTTGCGCCCCAAGCCGCAGAGGTTATGCAGGCAATGCAACGGAATCTGGAGGCAGCATGGCGGATCAGGGCTATCAGGTCGAACTTGGCGCGCGCCGGTTCGGGCGGGTCAACTGGATGGGGCTGAAGGCGCTGGCCTGGCGCGAAGTGAAACGCTTTCTGGCGGTCTGGACCCAAACGCTTCTGGCGCCATTGATGACCGCAGCTCTGTTCCTGATGATCTTCAATATCGCCATCGGCCCCAAGCGCGGCGATGTGATGGGCGTTCCGTTCCTGACCTTCCTGGCGCCGGGCATCATGATGATGACGGTGATCCAGAACGCCTTTGCCAATACCTCCTCCTCGATCGTGATCGCCAAGGTGCAGGGCAATATCGTCGACACGCTGATGCCGCCCTTGTCGGGGCTGGAGATCCTGCTGGGCTATCTGGCGGGCGCGGTGGCGCGCGGCACTTTGGTGGCGCTGGCGATCGGGCTGGGGCTGATGGCAGTGCTGCAGATCGTTCCTGCGCATCCGCTGGTGGCGCTGCTGTTCATCGTGCTGGGCGCGGCTTTCCTGGGGGGCTTAGGCATTGTTGCCGGGGTTTTTGCCGACAAATTCGACCAGATGGCGGCGATCACCAACTTCATCGTGACACCCTTGGCGTTCCTGTCCGGCACCTTCTATTCGGTTGAGGCGCTGCCGCCGGTGCTGAAGGCAATCTCCTATGTGAACCCGGTGTTCTACCTGATCGACGGGGTGCGATTCGGGGTAATCGGCACCTCTGACAGCTCCCCCTGGCTGGGGCTGGCGGTTTGCAGCGGGGCCACATTCGCCGTCTGCGCCCTGGCCTGGGTGATGCTGCGCACCGGCTACCGGCTGAAACCCTGATCAGGTTATTCTGCCGGGACGGCCTCATCTGAGACCGGCGGTGACAGCTTACTGACTCCCAGCCGCGGGTGCAGCTTGCCCGCCAGCCAAGCGGCTGCTGCAGCCGCAATCGCCCCGGCGGTGAAGATCCCGGCGACCGGCGCCGCCAGCAGCACCAGCCAGGCGGCGCCAGGGGTCAGAATGCCGGAGATGTCACGGTAGCTGGAATACACTGCCGACATCTCGGTCCGCTCCGACGGTTTCACCGCCATCAGAAACGGCAGGCCGGCGCAGATATCCAGCAGGATCAGCGCTGCCGAGCCCGCCACCAGCAGCACAATCGACACCATCGGCCAGCCCTGCGCAAACCCTGCGGCGCCAAAACAGAAGGTCACGCCCAGGAAACCGGT
>JBFOLS010000072.1:0-5825 GCA_040830225.1 Leisingera sp. | reverse complement strand
CACTGTGGTTTCGCCCAGATCAACCCAGTCCGGCGACATGCCGTCCGGGTAGGCGCCCTTGCGCTCCCCCTCAACCGCAACCGACACGTCGCCGCTGCGGTTGTCGCGGGTTACATGGGTCTTGTAGCTGTAGCTGTCGCTAACGAGGGTCCTGGCATTCTCCAGGCTCGCCTTTTCCCAAAGGCCTGGAACGTCAAAGGCGAAGAACACATAGGCCAGATAAGCCAGCACCGCGGCAGGCAGCGCGAAGTTCATCAGCCGTTTCCTCAGAAACAGCCGCGACATGCTCAGCTTCAGCTCTGCCTTAGACAGGTTGGTATCAAAGGTGGTCATGCCTTCGCTCCATGGGTCAGACGGTCACGCAACAGGCCGGACAGCTGGTCAACGGCCACAATGGTGATGAAGAGGAGAAGGAATATCGCGGCGGCCTCATCGTAGCGCCCCTGGCCCCAGGACATGGCGTTTTTCAGCTCGTAACCAATACCGCCCGCACCGACGAAGCCGAGGATGGCAGAGGCGCGGATGTTGATCTCAAACCGCAAGAGCGCATAGCTCACGTAGTTAGGGCCAACCTGCGGAATCACGCCCAGCGTCATCCGCTGCGCCCAGGTGGCACCAACGGAGCTGAGGCCTTCGACCGGTTTCAGCGAGGCGTTTTCATTCACTTCGGAAAACAGCTTGCCCAGCGCACCCGCGGTGTGGATCGCAATGGCGATCATTGCAGGCACCGGCCCGCCGCCAAGGACAAAGATCAGAACCAGCGCGATAACGATTTCCGGGATTGCGCGGCAGATGTCGCTGATGCGGCGGAACAGCGGGATCAGCGCAGGCCACGGCGCCATGCCGCGGGTCGTCAGCAGCGACAGCAACGTTCCGAATACTGCGCCCACCAAAGTTGAGGCCGCAGCGATGTTCAGCGTCTCGACCAGTGCCGGGAAGAAATGCACCAGATGCCCGGGCAGCTGCACGGCCTTTTCGGCTGCTTCCGCAAGAACCTCGGACGGATAATCGAAAACACGGGTGAAGCCATCCGCAAACGAGCCAGCATTGCGGCTGTCTGCGGTACGGAATCCTGCTGCCATCAGCGCCACAAAGACTGCAAGAAGGATGCCGCCGTAAAGCCGCTTGCGCTGAATATGGGCGGTGTAATGTTCCCGGATCTCGTCCACCGCCGGCCGGGCTGCCGTCAGATCTGCCATGTAGGGGTCCTGGTGTTGCTGTGATGGCAGCAGCTGCCGCCATCAAGGAAATTGCGGGGCCCGGGGGAAAGTCCGGAGCCCCGCAGAGCACAATTCAATGAGTGCTGGGCTGAAATTACTGGGATTTCAGTTTGCGGGCTTCGATGATCACGTCGTAGGCGTCGTGAGTGATCGGAGCCAGGCCTTTGGAGTCGCCGCCCAGCACGTTGTACATGCAGTCCGGGTCCATCGAGTTCATCGAGGCCAGCAGGCCGGTCATCTTGACTTTCACGTCTTCCGGCAGCGCGGTGCGCAGAACAAACGGGCCTTCCGGGATCGGCGCGGATTTCCAGATTTCGACCATGTCATTCATGTCGACGAGGCCAGCATCCACAGCACGGCGCAGCGCGCCGGAAGTGTAGCCGTCCTCCCACTCGCCCAGGCCGTCTGCCCAGGTCACGCCGCCATCCACGTCGCCGTTGCTCACCGCAACGATTGTCTGCTCGTGGCCGCCGGTGAATTTCACTTCGCCGAAGTAGTCGCCGGAGTCCATGGTGGCACCGGTGACCTGCGGGATCTCGATCGAGGGGATCAGGAAGCCCGAGGTGGAGTTCGGATCGCCGAAGCCAAAGGTCTTGCCCTTCAGGTCCTCCAGGGTTTGGACGCCGCTGTCCTTGCGGGCGAAACCGATCGAATAATAGCCGTAGCTGCCGTCGGTGTTCACTTTGACCAGAACCGGCTCAACCGCTTCCGGGTCGGACAGATAGGTCTTGGCATAGCCCGAAGCACCCAGCCAGGCCATGTCGATGGAGCCGCCCAGCAGACCTTGGATCACACCGTTATAATCGGCAGGCGCAAACAGCTTGGTTTCGACACCCAGCAGCTCTTCGGTCTGTTCGCGCAGGCATTCCTGCTTGCTCAGACGGTCCTGCGCGTTTTCGCCGCCCAGGATGCCGATGCGGAATACCTTGATTTCCTCTGCCGCAACAGGGGCGGTCAGCGCGGTGGTTGCCAGAACGGCAGCAAGCAGTTTTTTCATCTCATTTCACTCCGGTTGTCTCCCGGCAGAGCAGCCCGCCGGGACGATGAAAATGGGTCAGGATTATTCGGCAGGAATTGCGGCGCGCATCGCGTCCGTCTTTTCCAGCGTTTCGATCTCGGTCGAGGTAGCGGCCTCGGAAAATTCCTCTCCGGCACCGTAGATTTCGCGGGCAACGCCGGTGGTCAGCTGCTCAGGCAGGCCGTCAAAGACGATGCGGCCGTCGCGCATGCCGACAACCCGGTCGCAGTAGCGGCGCGCGGTGTCCAGCGTATGCAGGTTGGCAATGACAGTGCGGCCGTCTTCCTCGTGGATGCGACGCAACGCTTCCATCACGGTCTGGGCGTTCATCGGGTCGAGCGAAGCAATCGGCTCATCCGCCAGGATGATTTTCGGGTCCTGCATCAGTGCCCGGGCGATCGCCACCCGCTGCTGCTGGCCGCCCGACAGGGCTTCGGCGCGCTTGGCGGCATGTTCTGCGATACCAAGGCGGTCGAGGATGTCGATGGCCTTGTGAATGTCCTCCATCGGGTAGAGGTTGAACAGCGTTGCCATCACGTTGCGGCGGTTCAGCGTTCCGTGCAGCACGTTGGAAACCACGTCCATCCGCGGCACCAGGTTGAACTGCTGGAAGATCATTGCGCACTCGGATTGCCAGGCGCGCTTGTTCTTGCCCTTCAATTGCGTGACATCGCGGTCTGCAAACAGGATCCGCCCTTCGGAAGCGCTCTCCAACCGGTTGATCATCCGCAGCAGGGTGGATTTGCCCGCACCGGAACGGCCAATGATGCCAATCATGCAGGGCTTGTCGATATCCAGCGTGGCCGCCTCCACTGCGGTTTTTTCGCCGAATCTCTTGGTCAGTTTGTCAATGCGCAGCACGGATGGCGCTCCCTCTTCGTTCGGGGATTGCCTACCGGCCTTGCTCAAATCCTATGTGTCACTGCCGTGAAAGTTTTGTAACGGCGCCCGGCGCAACCCGCGGGCGTTTGGAGCGGGCCCGGATAACATTCACCCTGTCCAGACCCGGCAGCAGGGGCTATATGGCATCCCGACTCCTCATTCCCTTTGCTGAAGGAAGCTGCCAGATGTCCTTTGACCGCAAGATCAAGATCGCGCCCTCTATCCTCTCCGCCGATTTCGCCAATTTCGGCCAGGAGATCCAGGCCATCGAAGCCCAGGGCGCCGATTGGGTGCATGTGGATGTGATGGACGGGCATTTTGTGCCGAACCTCACCTTCGGCCCGCAGGCAGTGAAAGCCTTCCGCCCGCATGTGAAAACCGTGATGGACGTGCATTTGATGATCGCGCCGGTGGATCCCTATATCGATGCTTACGCAGACGCCGGCGCTGACGTGCTGACCGCCCATATCGAGGCCGGGCCGCATATCCACCGCACCCTGCAGGCAATCCGGGCTGCAGGCATGAAGGCAGGCGTGGCACTGAACCCCGGCACCCCGGCTGAGGCGGTGGAGCATCTGCTGGATCTCACCGATCTGGTTTGCGTGATGACGGTGAACCCGGGCTTCGGCGGTCAGAAGTTCATCGACATGACCGCCAAGATCCGAACCCTGCGCAGCATGATCGGCGACCGTCCTGTGCATATCGAAATCGACGGCGGTGTTGATCCCTCGACCGCGCCTCTGGTTGCAGCTGCCGGCGCTGACGTGCTGGTGGCCGGCTCTGCCGTGTTCAAGGGCGGTTCGGTCAACAACCCGGAAGTCTACGGTGACAACATCCGCAAAATCCGCGCCTCTACCGAGGGCAGCTGGGCCTGATCAGGGCCGCTCCTTTTGCGCCAAGCGCCGCGCGTCCCGCGCGGCGTTCTTGCCTTTTTCGATCTCTGTTTCGCAGCTGGCCCGGAACTGCCGGGCCGCACCCTGACGGCCCTCGGTGGGCCGGATAGCGCGCAGGCCCCCGGCTCAGTCGCTTTTGTTCAGATCACCGAAGGTTCTGCCCTCTGCAACCAAACGCTCAAGCAGCGGTGCGGGCTGCCAGAAGAAACTGTCTTCTGCCGCATACGACCGGATGTCAGCCAGAATACCTTCAAGCCCCTGCAGATCAGCCCATTTGAGTGGCCCGCCCCAGAACCGCGGGAAGCCATAGCCGAACAGCATGACCATATCCACATCCAAGGGACGCCGGGCAATGCCTTCGCCAACCACCTTGGCAGCTTCATTCACCATGGCGCACATATAGCGGCGCAGAACCTCTTCGTCCGAGAACCCCCGCGGCGTCACCCCCTGCTGCTGCTGATCTTCGGTGATAAGTTCCGCCACCTGCGGATTGGGCTCTCCGCCGCGTTTGCCTTCTTCGTAAACATAGAACCCTTTGCCGGTCTTCTGGCCGAAATCGCCGCCTTCGCAGAGCATCTCGTAGAACCGCGGCACCCGCTCGCGCGGATCGCGGGTGGGGGCGCGGCGCTTGCGGGCTGCCCAGTTGATATCCAGCCCCGCAAGGTCTCCCATCGCGAATGGTCCCATCGGGAAGCCGAAGCCGGTCACCACGCTGTCCACTTGGTACGGCGAGGCCCCGTCGAGCACCACGTATTCCGCCGCCTTGCGGTAGGCATTCATAATCCGGTTGCCGATGAAACCGTCGCAGATGCCGGACCGCACCGCGACCTTCTTCAGCAGCTTGCCAAGGGCGAACCCAGTGGCCAGCACCTCCGGTGCAGTCTTCTCCGCCACCACCACTTCCAGCAGCTTCATCACGTGCGCGGGTGAGAAGAAATGCAGCCCGACCACATCCTGCGGGCGCGATGTGGCTGCAGCGATCTCATCCACATCCAGATAAGATGTATTGCTCGCCAGCACCGCACCGGGTTTGCAATGGGCATCCAGCTTCCCGAAGACTTCGCGTTTGACACCCATGTCCTCGAATACGGCCTCAACAACCAGATCCGTATCTGACAACGCAGCATAATCCGTGGCGACTGTCAGCGCCTCGCCTGCCAGCTGCGCAAACTGCGCTTCGCTGATCTTGCCGCGTTTCAGGGCGCCCTTCAGATTGCCCTCAATCCGGCTGCGGGCCGCGGCGGCGGCCTCGTCAGTCATCTCGATCAGCACCACCGGCAAGCCAGCCAGCAGAGCCGCTGTAGCAATCCCTGCGCCCATGGTGCCGCCGCCGATCACTCCCATCGAGTTCACTTCACGCGGTTCGATCCCCTCCAGTTCCGGCAGCTTGCTGACTGCACGCTCGGAAAAGAAGGCATGGATCAGCCCCTGCCGCTGGTCCGACCCCATCAACTCCGTGAACAGTTCACGCTCGCGTTTGAGGCCTGCCTCAAAACTTTCCGCTTGCACTGCCGCTTGCACCGCCCGCACAGCAACAGCCGGAGACATCTGGCCGCGGCCTTTTTTCAACGTCGCGGCATAGACCGCATCGAAGTCGACGGCTTCCGGCGCCGGCATCTCCCCCACCGCGCGGCGCGGGGCGCCCTGCTCCAGCAGTTCCTGCGCATAGGCCAGGCCGATCTCCCGCGGATCACCGTCTTCGATCCGGTCAATGATGCCTTTCTCCAGCGCCTCGGCAGCAGAAACATGACGGCCGCTGGTGATCATCGCCAACGCCGCTTCTGTTCCCGCCAGCCGCGGCAGCCGCTGCGT
>JBFOLS010000071.1:0-5536 GCA_040830225.1 Leisingera sp. | reverse complement strand
GCCTCATTGATCCAAAGACCTTCAGGAGAGCAAACATGCTCCGCACTTTGAAAACCCTGCTGCTCACCGCCTTCCTGGCCATCTTCGCAACCCAGTCCGCCGCCATGTTCATCCAGCCCGATTGGCTGGATCCAACCGAGCCGGGAGTCGGCACGAACAGGTATGCTTATTCTGCAAACGACCCCGTTAACAAGAAGGATCCGGAGGGAAACTTTTGGGGAGTAGTGGCCGCGGCGGCTATTGGAGCAGTAGTCGGGGCTTTGGCTGAAGTGGCCGCTCAGAGGGATAACGAAGAGGGCATTGACTTCGGAGCTGTTGGAAAAGCTGCTGGAATTGGCGCAGTAACCGGTGCGGTGTCTGGCTTAACGGGGGGAATCGCAGGTGGCATTGTTGGAAAGGCGGTAGGGGCTATGGATGGTCCCGCCTTAGGCGGGCTAGTAGGTGGTGCCGTTGGCGGACTGGTTGGTGGCGCTACAGGGTCTGTGACTGAGCAAGCAACAACACAAGCCGTCGACGTCGTTACTGAACAGGGTAGAATGCCAACCCCGTCCGATATAGATATCAATATTTCGCAAGTCGCGGAGGACAGCTTGACTAGCGCGATTGCCGGTACAGTGTTGGGACCACTTTCAGCCGCTGCTGATGAGGCTGGTGCTCTTGCTGGGCCAGTGGCAAAGGGGGTAACAAAGGGCGTAAAGACAGCTGGAGAGGAGGCAGCTGGCGTTGGCTTTAGCGGCTTGACTGGAGGAGAACCAGAAGAAGGTAACGGGGCAGATAATGAATGAAGTTATCATTGCAAAGTACCGAAAAATTGGGACCTATTTGTTCTGGCTGATGTATATCTTTGTCATTTTGGTATCGTATTTCTCTACCGAGAAAATTGGAGCGGGAAGGGTTGTGTTCTCTATTTTGAAGTCCTTTCTACTCTCTGGAGTCGGCTTCGCTGTTTTGAGTATTTTTTTGAGAACTGGTAGATTTTTTCTTCTGTACTCTTTGTTTTCTGCGGGAAACTTGGCTATTCTCTTTTTGATTTATTATTACGCATCACCCGAGAAAAGTGCGTTTTACCAAGTGATTGCTGCGCTTTGGTTGGATGTGGACCTATACTTTTTCCTGTCCGTTCCGTTGTGCGCGACTTTCCATTTGGTTGGTAGGGTTTTCTTTCAGCCCCGGTAAGTGTGGCTTGGGATGTACCGTCTAGGCATGAATGAGTGCCCTAGAGGCGATCGTTTAAACCGAATGAGATTGAATTGCTTGGTTTTTTTATTCTTCAATTCTTATGTCGGAGACGGATTTCAAAAAAAGAGGTGGTTGAAAATCGGCTGACCAATAACTTCGATATTCTGACTGTAGGTCAAGATTGCTGTCTCGCCGGTATCCACCCAAACTCTTCGGTTTGCTGAAACGCAAATTTATTGGCTAATTGCAACCGCATCAGCTCCATCCACCGGTCCTCCGCCTCTGGATATCTGGCAAAAAACTCCGCCTCCAGAACCCGGTAGGCCGCTGTCCCCTTCTTCACCAGCGCATAGGCAAACCGCGGGTGATGCGCCAGCAGCACATCCGCCACCGCCATCGCCTCCCGGTACGCCCCCCGCGCCATCAGCCCGTCCAGCACAACCGCACAGATGATGCGGCGGCTACTCAGCAGGGGCTGCGCTAATCGAGATCAGGGCTTCCTTTGGCTGCCGGTTATCCGGCCGCGGCCTCAGCTTTCGGCTGTTTTCCTTTGGGTAAAACGACGCCAGTGCCGCAGCGTTCATCTTCCGCTTGGGGGCCCGGACCGTGAGCCACGACGGCACCTCTGCCAGCCCGGCAAGCGCCGTCACCTGGCGGAGCGGCATCGAACGGTCCCCGGCCTCTGCCAGCCTGGCGCGGGTTGCGGCCTGATCCGGTGCCAGCAGCGCCTCAGCTGCCGCGGGCGGTGTCCGCCAGAGGTCCACCAGCCCGCCGGGGTCCTGGGCGGTTACCTGATATCGGGTCCCGCTGAAGGTGACAAAAAAGGGCGTGCTGTTGAGTTTCAGCGCGGTGTCTTCTTCAAAACGGATCATCGCCTCGCCCACCAGCGGGCGGATCAGCTCCCGCAGACTGTCCTGATCCAGCGCCTCCTGATGGCTGGCGGTCATCCGCTTCAGCACCTTGACCGTGGCAAGCGCACGCGTCTGCAGCGCCACCGCCAGCCCCATCAGCAGGATCAGCGACAGCAGGGTTGTGATCAGCACAACACCGCGTTTAGGGTTCCGGGAACCGGTTGTTGGGGATGTCAGAACGCCGTGGGTCATGACGGGAGAATTGCAGTCTTGCGACGGATTGTCAGTCCCCCTTGGGGCGGTTTCCTGCTGCTTTATGCGGTCAGTTTCGCGGCCTTGGCGCCAGGTGCCGCTGCGGGGCTGAAGGTATTGGGCATTGCGCTCATTGTGCCGCTGGTCTGGCTCAGCTGCAGGGACCTGGAAACCCGGGAAATCCCCGATGCCGCAAGCCTGGCCGTTGCCGTGGCCGGTGCCGGTTTTCTCGCATGGCAAGAGCCGCAGGCGCTGCTGCCGCATCTCATGGCGGGCGCCGTCATTTGCGCCCTGCTGTGGGGGGCGGGAGAGGTGATCTACCGTTTGCGCGGGGCGGAGGGGCTCGGCATCGGCGATGCCAAGCTTCTGGGGGCCGGGATTGTCGTGCTGGGACCGTGGAAACTGCCGGAACTTCTGCTGCTGTCATCGGCTGGCGGAATTGCTGCAACTCTTCTGGCTCGTGTTCGCGGCGGGGAGCCGCAGGAAGGCATTCCCTTTGGCCCGTTTATCGCCTATGCGGTATTTGTTCTGATCTATTTCAACCCGCTCTTTTTGTAAGGACGCCCATGGCCCGGACATTGCCGCCCCGCAAACGCACCTCAGGTATTTCACTGCTGGAAATCATGGTTGTGCTGGCGATCATTGCGCTGGTGGTCGGTTTGGCCGCTCCGCGGCTGATGGGCAACTTCGGGCGTGCGAAGTCAATGGTTGCCGAGGCGCGGATGGAGAATGTGAAGGGCGCATTGCAGCTCTACTATATCGACTTAGGCCGCTACCCCAGTGAAGCGGAGGGCTTGCAAGCGCTCCTGTCAGAACCTTCCGGTTCGGGAAATTGGCGAGGGCCTTATGTCGACAGCCTGGAAGACCTGGATGATCCCTGGGGGCGTCAGCTGCTGTACCGCAGCCCGGGCAAGGAAAAGGCGTTTGACTTGTTTACCTACGGCCGGGATGGGCACCCGGGCGGGACAAGCGAAGATGAGGACCTGTTCCTCTGATACCGCTATTTCGGGATGACGTCAGATAGTGAGATTGATCTGTTCAAATCGTGATGCGCCGGCCGGAGTGTCAGCGGGGGAAGGGGCTGGCCGTCCTTATACTCCCATTCGATTTTGATCAGTACCGGCAGCGAGCTGCCGTTTTCCCATGCCGGATGCCATCTGGGGGTGGGATCGTTATTGTTGCGGCCGTAATAGGAAATAGAAAGCGCCTGCGCGTTCGGAGAAAGAACCAGGGTGCGGTTCATAGGTTCCAGTTGGATGCTGGCGAACCCGGATGCTTTGGCAATGAGCTGGTTCTGTTCCATGCGGAGTGTTACAGCTATCGGCTGTCCGCCCCAGAATTCACCATCGTGGACCAACGTCTCAAAGCTCAGCTCTGAATTGGTTCCTTGCAGTGCCGGAGCCGTCGGGGAAGGCCCGCGTTTTATCGGCATTTCTTCGGCCCAATGGCGCAATGTGTCTCGGGCCAAGAAAAATTCTGTCTCCGCTGACAAAGGCAAAGTACGTTCCAGCTGGCGCCGGGAGAAGTTGAGTGCATTGGCCAGCAGCACAGCAATCATTCCCATGACTGCCAGAGCAATAAGGACTTCGAGCTGGGAAATGCCCGTAAGCTGGCTTCGCCTCACTGCCTGCCAGCCTCTCTGGCCACCGTTCTGCTGAGGACGGCGCTAGGGCTGTCGGGAAGCCCGTGGCGAGTTACAACCACCGAAACCTCGTAGAAGGCAAAATGCTTGTCCAGGGATGTCGGCTGCAGGCCACTTACCTGTTGCTCAGAGATCTGCCAATCCCAGGTTCGCTTGTAAGTGCCGGATGAAGGGGGCGGTGGAGTAGTCAGGATGTATTGCTCCAACATCGATTGGGCAAATTCACCAGCAAGGAACGTGTTTCTCGCATCTGCCAGTTGCCTGGTTGAGCGGGCCGATACGGTATAGAGGCCAGACAAGACCATCCCGAGGACCGCAAAGGCTAGAACGGTCTCCAGCAAGGTGAAGCCACGTTCCCGATGTCTGAGAACGGAGTTAAAAGGCAATCTCGTTTATCTCCAGAATGGCGCCCATCAGCGTGTAGATCAGGAAGCCGACACCAGACCCGATGATCAGCGTCAGGATAGGTGTCAGAAGCCCCAAAATCCGTTGGGACTGGCGGTCTGCCTGGGCGGACATTGTTTCGGCGAGAGCGGCCAGGGTTGAGGGCAGCCGGTTGGTCTCTTCTCCGATCCGGAACAGTTCTTTGAAACTGGCGGGAATGAACGGGTCGGCTTCGATGGCGGCTGAAGCGTTCAATCCGCCTTCAACGGCCTCAGCGGCTTCCAGAAAGGTGGCATGGTAACCGGAAGCGCCCCCAAGCGCGCCAGCGGCCTGCCGGAAGGCATCCGGCAGCGGCATTCCTGAAGTCAGCAATAGCTCTATTGCCTGGGAGAGTTGCGACAAGGAAGAGAGGCGGGTCATGGATCCAAAGACCGGTAGCCTGAACTTCAACCGGGCGAGAAATGCTTTGGTCTTCGAGTGCTGCAGCGCGGAGATTGCTGCAAATAGCCCGCCTGCCAATGCTGCGAGCAACCCTGGCCAATAACTGACCAGAATGCTGTTCATTGTGAGCAGTGCTGAAAGTGTTGCAGGGGGTGCTTGCCCGGCAGCAGAAAACAGCGGCTCCAGATTGGGGGCAAGGTAAAGGGTTACGATGAGGAGAAGGGCAATCGAAGCCAATATTAGTATGAACGGGTAGATCAGTGCGGAAAGAACCTTTTGGCGTATCTGGTTCTGCTTGAACAAGAAACCGGAAAGAGACCTGAGGAGGGTCGGCAGAGCGTTTGAAGTCTCGCTGACCTTCAAAAAAGAAACGAAATCCGGCGAGAAGCTTTTGTTTTCCTGCTCGAAGGCGGAGGCAAAATTGTCGCCTTCGGCAACCCTGTGCCCGACCCGTTCAAAATGCCGTCTGATTTCTGGTCGGCCCGAGGAAAGCGAGACAACCCGGATGATTTCCGGCAAAGCCAGCCCTGCGCTGAACAGGGATGCCAGCAGGTCGGCGGTGATAGCTTGGTCTTCCGGTGGCAGTCGTCCGCTGCCAAAACGGATGTCCCGGCGGTACCCAGGCAACGGCGGCGGGACTATTTCAGTGGCGGAAACGCCCAGAGCAAAATAAGATATTCCGCGTGATTTGAGCAAACGCTAAGGCCGGCCTTCTGTAGTATCCTCCACAATTCCAGCCTCCTCTTTTCCCCACCCTGCATAACCCCTTTACCGGGAGATGCCCCTC
>JBFOLS010000070.1:0-9143 GCA_040830225.1 Leisingera sp. | reverse complement strand
GTGAGCGGATCGGAATGCGGAACTTCGGCGCTCATCACGATCTCGAAGTCCAGCCCGTTCTCCTGGCGCACTGCATAGACCGGGATCAGCGCTGCGCCGAATTTCAACGCCAGCTCGGCAGGAACCGTCGAGGTGACGGCAGGTTTACCGAAGAAGTCGATAAGTTCGCCGCCCTGGGCGTGCAGGTCGGTGACGATGGCGGCTATGCCGCCTTTTTTCAAATGGCGGACCAGTTCCACCATGCCGCGCTTACCCTGTTCGAACAGGGGTTCCCCGTTGCCTTTGATGGCCGCCACATAGTGTTCGTTGAAATAGGGGTTCGCCATGCGCCGGTAGAGTGCGCCCATTTCGTGGCCGCGGGCGATCAGGGCGGTGCGGGCTGCATCGTAGTTGCCGAAATGCGCGGTGGCCAGCAGCACTGGCCGCCCGGCGGCGCGGGCCTCTTCCAAGGCCCGCAGGCCCGGGCCGGTGAACGGTGCCGCCTTGGCACGCTGATGAAAAGCTTCTCCGGCATAGATTTCTGCGATCATCCGGCCGGCGTTATCACTGACGTCGCGGTAAAGCTGGCCCGCATCGAGATCCGAAAGCTCGGGGCTGACCAGTTTCAAGTTGTCGCGCACCCGCCTGTCAAAACCGGCCAGCCGGCCCATGGCCGTGACCAGTTTGCCCATCATCGGAACCCGGAACCGGTAGGGTACCAGCTTGGTACTCTCCAGCAGCCCGCGCAGGAAAAGGTTGCTGCCAAAATATTTGACATGGCTCCAGGTGGAGAGCTTGGTAGGATCTACGGGCATGGCGTCCGGATGTCTGCGGCGCAGGAATGCGCCCGGAAGTCCGCATCATAAGCCCGGGCTGCAGTGGGTACAAGCCGCTCTGAGACGGGTATTTTCCCGCCGCTGGCAGCCGCGGGAAAACAGGAAGGCAGCTATGGGCGCGTTTCGGTTAGCCGTCGTCTTCTTCGTCGTCAGATTTCAGTTCAATCTCGCCGCTGGCAACCAGATCGCGCATGGCGGAGATGATCATGCCAAAGGCCGCCTCGCCGTCGCTGCGCTTGACCTTGCCGCGCTCGGCGACTTCCTCACGGATGTTGTCGGCCATCCTGCTCGACATGTTGGCCAGCAGGAAGTCGCTGGTGGCCACGTCCTCTTCATCCGTGGCAAAGGCCATGGCGGTCACCACGTCCGGCTGCGACAGAACCCGCATCAGTTTCGGCACATCATTTTTCTGCATCCGTTCGCCGATCAGGGCGTAGGTGAAGATCGCCTTGCGCACCCGGGTGGCGAAATCTTCATCCTCTTCGTCCAGAGCTGTCAAAACTTCATCGCGTTTGGCAGCCGCGGCCTCAGTCAGAATTCCGCCCAGACGCTGCCCCGGGGTTTCGTCAAAGGCCAATTCAGGCCGCGCCTCGACCTGGGCGGCCAGCGACAAGCCGATCCGGTCCACGGTTTCAGGCGTGACATTTGCGGTCTGGCTAACCGCATAGGTAATGCGGCGCGCTACCGGTCCGGGCAGGTGCACCAGCATTTGCGCGGCTTTGGCGGTGTCCAGCTTGGACAGCAGCACGGCGGCCACTTCGGTGCTTTCCGCCACGGACAGTTCAGCCAGATCCTCGGGCGGCAGCTGCTTGAGGCGCTCCCAGGGGTCGCCGAACTGGCGGACGCCGGCCTCTTTGCGAAGGCGGCTGTGCGTATAGCGGCTGATCTTGCCTTCCATCGCATTCAGGGCACCGGCCAGCCCGTTCGGGAAATGCAGGCCGACATTGTCCAGGAGATCGGCAAATTCGCCCGCCACCGCGTTCAGCGTCTCGCGGTCGACAATGCTCATATTGCCCATTTGTTTGGTCAGTTCCAGCTGCAGGTCATCCGGCAGCTCTTCCAGTGGAATTTCCGCGCCTTCGTTCAGCAGCAGCCGCACAATAATTGCGGCCTTTGCTTTGCCGCTCAGCCCGCTGCTTCCTGCGCTCAGACCGCCGCCTCCACCCAGAGGCGCCGGGGCGGCAAAGCCGCCCAGGTCCGGTTCGTCAGAAGCCAAAGGAAGCGCCAGCATATTGTCTTGAGGCATTCTCGCACCCTAGCCCAAAAGATTCTTCTTCAACATGAAGGGCAGGATAGGCCGCAAGCCGTAAAAAAATGCTGAAGCCTAGTAGCTGTAGGACACACCTGTTTCCAAGGCATCTCGCAGCGACGCTTCAGCCCAGGTGCCTTCGCCGCCCCGTGCCCTGATTTCCTTCCATTGTGCTAGGGCGAGCCCGTATTTGCCCTGTTCCACAAAGCCTTGACCCAAATACGAGCGGGCAAGGATATTGTCAGGATCCTGCGCCAGAGCCTGATCGTAATAGGCCCGGGCAAGATCCAGATTGCCTAGTTTGCGGTGCGTGAAGCCCCAATATGTCAGCACAATCGAATCCTGCTGATCGGCCATTGCGCTCAGCACTGCCTGGGCGTCCTCCTGGCGCCCGGCATAGGCCAGTTCACGGGCTGCCCCCAGCAGCCCTTCCTGGTTCAGGGAGGATTTTCTGGGCCGCACACAGCGTTTCTTCTCCTCGTCCCAGACGCGTTTGCCTTTGCAGGTCTTGGTGGTCTCGGAGGGTTTCGGCGGGTTCCAGTCGTTGCCGCTGGCGGCAAAGGCCGCCATTGGGAGGGTCAGGGCAGCGGCCAGAGCAAAATAACGCATATCATCAACTCCTGATGTGCAAAGTCTCGTTCAATGTACTCAGAGAACCCGCGGGGCGGCGACTTTATTCATTTCACAAATGCGTTTTTTGAAACTTTCTGGCAGCATGCAAAAAAAACGCCCCGCCAATCCGGCAGGGCGTTTCTGAAAGCACTGGCTGGTCGGCTTACTCGCCGAACACCCGCTTGAAGATCGTGTCGACATGTTTGGTGTGGTAGCCCATGTCGAATTTCTCGTTGATGGCTTCTTCGCCGAGGGCGGCAACCACATCTGCATCCGCCAGCAGCAGTTCACGGAAGTCAACGCGGTCTTCCCAGACCTTCAGAGCGTTGCGCTGAACCATGGCATAGGCGTCTTCGCGGCTGACACCTGCTTGGGTCAGGGCCAGAAGCACCCGCTGCGACATCACCAGGCCGGGGAATTTGTTCATGTTGTCCAGCATGTTCTCGGGGAACACCAGCATCTTGTCGATAACGCCGGCCAGACGGTGCAGGGCAAAGTCTAGGGTCACGGTGGCGTCCGGGCCGATGCCACGCTCGACGGAGGAGTGCGAGATATCGCGCTCGTGCCACAGCGCCACGTTCTCCATTGCAGGAACAACGGTCATGCGGACCAGGCGTGCCAGGCCGGTCAGGTTTTCGGTCAGCACCGGGTTCTTCTTGTGCGGCATCGCCGAGGAGCCTTTCTGGCCCATCGAGAAGAATTCCGCGCCTTCCAGCACTTCGGTGCGCTGCATGTGGCGGATTTCCACGGCAACATTTTCGATCGAAGAGGCGATGACGCCGAGGGTGGCAAAGAACATCGCGTGGCGGTCGCGCGGGATCACCTGGGTCGAGATCGGCTCAGCGCGCAGGCCCAGCTGCTCGCAGACATGCTCTTCAACCGCCGGGTCGATGTTGGCGAAAGTGCCGACCGCGCCGGAGATCGCGCCGGTGGCCACTTCCCAGCGGGCTTTTTCCAGACGGTTCTTGTTGCGGTCCATCTCGGCATAGAACCGGGCAAAGGTCAGGCCCATGGTGGTGGGCTCGGCGTGGATGCCGTGGGAGCGGCCGACGCGGACGGTGTTCTTATGCTCCAGCGCGCGCTTTTTCAGCGCGGCCAGCAGCTTGTCCATGCCGTCCAGCAGGATGTCGGCGGCGCGCACCAGCTGCACGTTCAGGCAGGTGTCCAGCACGTCCGAGGAGGTCATGCCCTGGTGCACGAACCGGGCTTCTTCGCTGCCCACGTGCTCGGCCAGGTGGGTTAGGAAGGCGATGACGTCGTGCTTGGTGACGGCTTCGATCTCGTCGATGCGGGCAACGTCGAAGTCCACGTCCTTGGCCTTCCACACCGCGTCGGCGTTCTCGCGCGGGATCACCCCCAGGTTGGCCATGGCTTCGCAGGCATGGGCCTCGATCTCGTACCAGATCTTGAATTTGGTTTCGGGCGACCAGATGGCGGTCATCTCGGGGCGGGCATAGCGCGGGATCATGGGCGAAAGCACCTTTATGTGATTGTGCAGCAGATGCCCGGCCTATTAGATCAGGTGAGGCAGGACAGCAAGGCTGGGAGGTAGGCATGAGGCACATTGCCCTGATGATTGCGGTATCATGTGCGGTTTCGCCGGTTTTTGCGGCGGAATGGCGGGTCTTGAACGGGAATGAAGTGCAGGCCGCGCTGGAGGGGCGCAAGCTGGTCTACGGCAGCGGCGCCTGGCAGGAATTCCGGGCGTCGGGGCGGACGCTTTACAATGCGGGGCATGACAGCTGGGGGTATTGGGGCATACGGGACGGCAAGTACTGCTCGACCTGGCCGCCTTCTGATCTCTGGGCCTGTTACGCGCTGGAAAGCGATGGCGAAGCGCTGCGTTTTATCGGTGATGGCGGCGACATCACAACGGGCCGGTACGCGAAAAAGTAGCGGGTCTGCTCCCGCCCGCGCTGCGGCCTTCTGACGAAGGCCTGCCGCAGTTGGGCCCGGCGCCGCACAGAGTGCGGCGCCGGGCCCAAGGCCGCTGATGTTGCAGGTTTCCTGCAACGTCCGGGCGCGGGAGCTCCCCGGGGGCTCCGTTACCCTGCGGCCTTATGCTGTTTTGCATCCAGATGCGTCACAACTTTTGCACCGCTCTCCAAGGTCCGGTGAACCGGGCAGCGGTCGGCAATTTCCATCAGCCTGGCGCGCTGTTCATCACTCAGCGGCCCGCACAGGTGGATCACCCGGGTGAACTGGTCGATCTTGGCCGGGCCGTTGGGCTGGGCGTCCTGGGCATGCACCTTGTCATGGCTCACGTCGACGCTGATCCCCTCCAGCGGCCAGCCCTTGCGGCGGGCATACATCCGCAGGGTCATCGAGGTGCAGGCGCCAAGCCCCGCAGCCACAAACCCGTAAGGCGACATGCCCCGGTTGGTGCCGCCGTAGGCCAGGGGTTCGTCCGCATAGGTGTGGTGGCTGGGGCCGGACTGGACGTCCTGGAGAAAGCCGTCCGGATCAGCTTCGGTCACGCGCAGGATGCCTTCGGGCGCGCCGGGCGGCGGAGCGGGAGGCGACATGCCGATATAACGGCCGGCCCAGGCCGCAATCACCCCGGCCGCGTATTCCGCATCTGCGGGCCGCGAGATCAGGTGGTCGGCATCATCCAGTGTGACAAAGCTCTTGGGATGTTTGGCGGTGGTGAAGATCGATGCCGCATTGTCGATGCTGACGGTTTCGTCGCGCGGGGCGTGCAGGACCAGCAGAGCCGCCTTGAGGTCCGTGATGGCAGGCGCCAAGGCTTCAGCGGTGATGTCGTCGACAAATTCCTTGCCGATCACAAACGGCCGTCCGCCCAGGCACACCTCGGCCTGGCCCTTGGCTGCGATCTCCGGCAAGGCGGCGTCGAAGTGATGCGAAACATGGCCTGGATCAAAGGGGGCGCCCAGAGTAACCACGCCTTTGACCGTCGGGATGCCGGCCCGCGCCCGCAGCACCGCGGCGCCGCCCAGCGAGTGCCCGATCAGCAGTGAGGGCGCCATGTTGCGCGAGGCCAGGTATTGCGCTGCCATGATCATATCCGTCACATTGGAGCTGAAGGTGGTATTGGCGAATTCGCCTTCGGAATGCCCCAAGCCGGTGAAGTCAAATCGCAAAACAGCAATTCCCATCGCGGCCAGCCGCCCGGCAATGCGCCGCGCTGCGGGGATGTCCTTGGAACAGGTGAAGCAATGCGCAAAAAGCGCGGTTGCCAGAACCGGCCCCTCGGGCAGATCTAGGCGGGCGGCAAGGGTGTTTCCGGCGTGGCCGGGAAAGGAAATACGTTCCGTGGGCATAGGCGTGGCCTTTGTTGGGTGTTCCGCATAGATTGAGCGCTCGAAGGGCCGTGAACAAGGCAACAGACCCGGACGTCACGGGAAGGTGAAGGCAGATGAGCGGCAGCAGCATAGCAGGCATCGGTTGTTACAGCCCGCAGGATGCGCGGGACCGGGAGATGTGGCGGCGCTTGCAGGAATTTTGCGATAGCGAGCCGCAGGCGTTTGGCCGTAATCCCGAAACCGGCCATGTGACCGGATCGGCGTTTGTCTTGTCCCCTGACATGAAAAGCGTGCTTCTGACCCATCACCGGAAGCTGAACCGCTGGTTCCAGCTTGGCGGCCACTGCGATGGCATTGCCGATGTGCCGTTTGCGGCACTGAAAGAGGCTTATGAGGAAAGCGGGCTAGCCCGGATCAGACCGCTGTCAGACCGCGTGTTTGACGTGGATATTCACGAAATCCCGGCAAACGCCAGAGATTGCGCCCATCTGCATTTCGACGTGCGTTATCTGTTTCAGGCAGAAGCAGGAGAGATCGCTGCCAGCGCAGAATCCCATGCTCTGGCCTGGGTGCCTTTGCAGCAGCTGGAAGAAGTGACGGATTCGCCTGGCGTGCTGGTGCTGCGCGACAAGCTTAAGCCGTTCCTGAGCGGAGGCGCCTGACGGCGCCGAAGGATTTCCCGGCCCCTCCCGCTGGGAGGGACCGGCCGCAGGGCGTTACGCTTCGCCCAGAAGTTCCTTGTCAAAGGGGTATTTGCTGAGGTTCTCGTAGCCGTCCTCGGTGATCAGAACCTGATCTTCCAGTTTGATCGAGAAATCGCCGCCTTCAGGGCTGACCAGCGCCTCGACGCAGAGCACCATGCCCGGTTCCAGTTCATAGTCGAAGGCGCCTTCGACCATCTGGTCCGGGTAGGCCACCAGCGGCCACTCGTCGCACAGGCCGACGCCATGCATCATGCAGCCGTATTTCTGCTTCTGGAACTGATCGTCCAGCGGGTGGCAGCCTTTGGACAGCTCCTGGATGTTCACACCCGGTTTCAGCATTTCCATGTTGTAGCGGATGTGCTCCAGCCCGTGCTGCATGGCATAGACCATATCTGCAGGCGGTTTCTGGTCGCCGATCCACCAGCTGCGGGAGATGTCGATGCAGATGCCGTAGGAGCCGACCAGATCGGTGTCGAAGCTGATGATCTCGTTGTTCTGGATGATACGGGGGCCGCATTCCTGGAACCAGGGGTTGGTGCGCGGGCCGGAGGCGAGCAGGCGGGTTTCGATCCACTCGCCGCCGCGGCGGATGTTTTCCGCGTGCAGCACCGCCCAGACGTCATCTTCGGAGACATTGCCGCCGGGCACGTTTTCACGGGCGAATTTTTCCATTTCCGCCACCGCGGTTTCGCAGGCATGGCTGGCGCAGCGCATTGCCAGGATTTCGTCCGGGCCCTTTACCGAGCGGCATTTCTCGGTGAGTTCTTCGCCGGGGAGGATCTCCAGGCCTTGCGCTTCCAGCGCCCGCAGCCCGTGCAGCATGATCTTGTCCACCGCCAGGCGTTTGTTGCTGCCGCTGTGCTCTTCCAGGAGCTTTCGCACTTCGTTGGAGAAAACGTCTGCCGCCACATCCACCTTGTCGCCGCGGTCGAAGTAGAACAGGTCGGCGCCGGCGCGTTGCTCGCGCACAAGCGGGTTGAATTCGCTGAGGAAAGGCGACTGCTTGTAGTCCCATAGAACCATGTAGCCATCGGCACAGAGCAACAGTGCGCGGAACGGATTGTGGGTGTTCCACAGCTGCATGTTGGTGCTGTCGGTGGCATAGCGGATGTTCAGCGGATCGAACACCAGCAGGCCCGCATAGCCGCGGTCGTTGATGTGCTTGACCAGTCGTTCCCAGCGGAACTTGCGCATCGCCTGCAGGTCAGGCAGTTGCAGCCCGGCTTCGGCCCATTCAGAGAACGCCAGCTGGGTCGGGCCGATCTCGACGCGGTTGTTGTCGTTCGGGGTGTTGTCGCCAAGGTTTGCGCCGCGGGTCGGGTCGATCTTGCGGATGTCGCGGTAATGCTCGTTCATGCGTGGCTCCGTCGCTGCACAGGTCTGTCCAATTCTGTCCAATCTGGCGCCGGATGCGCGCGAAGTCGCAACTGAAAACGACGAAAATCACCGTCGTTTCTGACGTATGATGCCACGTCGCGGATGGCTAAAGGGCTGCAGAATGCTATCCGGGAGATATGACAGTGATTCTGCAGAAAACACTCCCTTACAATCCTCTGGAAGAGAAGAAACTTCCCGGTATTCAGCCGCTTGCGCCGGAAGACTGGCTGCAAATGGATGAGGCCTTCAGCGGTCAGATGGCGGTGCGGGAGCACTTGCTGGCCGAACGGCGCGATGAGGTCTTGCAACTGGACGCCGGTGCCCTGGCGGCAGCGCAGGAATTGCTGCAACGGGTTCTGGAGGCGGTTGATCCAACGGCCGACACGTCAGCAACCCGGGCTGACGGAACTGCGATTCCAGTCGACTGGGAGGATCCGCTCGGGACTTTGGGCCGGATTGCGCAGCAGGATTTTTGCCTCCTGCAGAAGCCCGCCGGGGCGGACGAGCATATCCTGACCGGCGCGGTTCTGTGTTTTCCGGCGAGTTGGACGCTGGCGGAGAAGTTCATGCAGCCGCTGACCGGTATCCATGTGCCGGTGGACAGTTATGACGCAGGCATTGCCGCGCGGGTCCAGCGCCTGTTTGACGGGGTGCAGGCAGAGCGGCCGCTGTGGCGCTTCAATGCGCTGTGGTATCAGGACCCGGGGCTGTTTCAGCCGCGCAGCAGCCATGCCCCGCGGGACCGGTCGCATGGCACCCAGGCAGGCTTCCTGCGCAGCGAAAAGCAGGTGATCCTGCGGCTGCCGCAGACCAGAGCCGTGGTATTTGCCATTCATACCCGCGTTGTGGCGCGGAACGATGTGATGCAACAGTGGGGCGCTCCGGGAGGAGCGCCGGGAGAGCAAGGCTGAGACTTGCTTAAGGGACCAGCGGGCGGGCGGCTTGCACCATGCCGGCGCTGTCCAGAAACAGGATCAGGGCTGCCAGCAGCAGCAGATGGCTGATGAAGCGGAGGCGCCTGGTGCCGGTTTGGCCGAACGCCGCCATGGCTGTAGCCCGTAGCTGGCTTCCCCAGCTTTGGCGGGAAACCCTTGCCAGAACAGGCTGATGCACCCAGGCATGT
>JBFOLS010000069.1:0-4942 GCA_040830225.1 Leisingera sp. | reverse complement strand
CGCCGAGCCGGGCAATGTGAGCGATTGCGGCAACTCCGGCACCGGGGTGCGGCTGATCATGGGGGTAATGGCAACCTCTCCGATCGCCGCGACCTTCGCCGGTGATGCTTCGCTGAACAAGCGCCCGATGGCGCGGGTGACCGAGCCGCTGGCTCTGTTCGGAACCCAGGCCGTTGGCCGTTCCGGCGGCCGTCTGCCGATGACCATCGTCGGTGCCGCTGATCCGATCCCGGTGCGCTACGAGGTGCCGGTTCCTTCCGCTCAGGTGAAGTCAGCGGTGCTGTTTGCCGGCCTCAATGCGCCCGGCAAGACCGTGGTGATCGAAAAGGAAGCCACACGCGACCATACCGAGCGGATGCTGGCCGGTTTTGGTGCCGAGATCACCACCGAGGAAACTGATGAAGGCCGTGTCATTACCCTGACCGGCCGCCCGGAATTGAACCCGCAGGTTATTGCCGTGCCGCGCGACCCCTCCTCGGCCGCTTTCCCGGTCTGTGCGGCGCTGATCACGCCCGGGTCTGACGTGCTGGTGCCGAATATCGGCCTGAATCCGACCCGCGCAGGGCTCTATTACACCCTGCAGGATATGGGCGCGGACCTGACATTCGAGAATATGCGGGAAGAGGGCGGTGAGCCGGTAGCTGATCTGCGTGCCAAATACTCGCCCAGCATGAAAGGCATTGAGGTGCCGCCGGAACGGGCGGCGTCAATGATTGACGAATACCCGGTGCTGTCGGTGGTCGCATCCTTTGCGGAAGGCAAGACCATGATGGCGGGCGTCAAGGAGCTGCGCGTCAAGGAAAGCGACCGGATTGATGCGATGGCCAAGGGCTTGCGCGCCAACGGCGTAACCGTCGAGGAAGGCGAGGACTGGTGGGAAGTCACTGGCCTCGGCATCAATGGCGTGCCTGGCGGCGGCACTTGCGAGAGCTTCCTGGATCACCGCATCGCCATGTCTTTCATGGTGATGGGCATGGGTGCGCAGAACCCGGTCTCCGTCGATGACGGCAGCCCGATTGCCACCTCCTTCCCGATCTTCGAAAGCCTGATGGGCAACCTGGGCGCCAAGCTGGAGCGCACATGAGCGAAAGCTTTACCATCGCTGTCGACGGGCCTGCCGCTGCGGGCAAGGGGACGATCTCCAAGGCTGTGGCCGCGCATTACGGCTTTGGCCATCTGGACACCGGCCTCCTGTACAGGGCCGTCGGCGCCAAGATGATGGAGGGCGTGGCCCCCATTGAGGCGGCGCAGAACCTGACACCGGAAGATCTGGCGCGTGATGATCTGCGCGGGCCGGAGGTGGCGCAGGCGGCCTCCAAGGTGGCGGTGATTGCCGAAGTGCGGGCAGCGCTGGTGGACTTCCAGCGCGCCTTTGCCCGTCGTGTGGGCGGTGCTGTTCTGGATGGGCGCGACATCGGCACCGTGATCTGCCCCTATGCGCAGGTGAAGCTGTTTGTCACCGCCAGCGCCGAGGTGCGTGCACGGCGGCGTTTCCTGGAACTCACGGCAGCAGGCAAAGTGATTTCTCTGGAAGAGGTCCTGGCGGATGTAAAAGCGCGGGACGAGCGCGACATGAACCGAGCCGAGGCGCCGTTGAAGCCGGCCGAGGATGCCGTGCTGATCGATACCAGCGACCTCAGCATCGAAGATGCCTTGGCTGCCGCCCTGACCGTGATCGAAGAACGCTGGCAGGCCGAAAGATAAACACCCGCAGCTGATGCGCAACTGCGGGCCTGGGACAGCAGAACGGAGCAATGCTGCCGCCCCTCTGGAACACGGGTCTCTTGGGATCAGAGTTCGCCTATGGCCACGTGCTTGATTTTGCCCCACTGATTGTCTGCGGTTTTGGCGGTGCCCGCCACACCTTCCACAGGATTGCGGCTGTTCAGAAGCGCCACGAGGTCGACGCCATGAGCCGCCAGCGGCGCGCCGCCTGCAGAGATACCGTTGGAGACGTTGACCTCATCAGCGGCAAAAGCCGGTGCGGCGAGAGCGGCGGAAAGCGAAATCAAGGCGGTTGTCAAAAGCGTTTTCATGTTGGTTCTCATCGGATTTGATTTGTTCAGGGCGCGTTGTTTAGCCCGGTGACCTGAAGCTAGGTCCGTCAATCTGAACGATTAATCTCTGATCGTTCGTGTGATTTTGCAGATCGTCCGGAACATCGGTGCTGCCGCTTTCACACCCGCTCACTGATCTGTGCATGGAGCCTGCGGCCGCACAGCAGTAGCCTGAGGGGGCGTTGCAGAAGAGGAGGTGCTGTCATGGCCTGGCTGCGGACGATTGTGACTGCGTGTGTACTGGCGGCGCCTGCTTGGGCGCAGGAGGCTACCGAGATATCGGAGCCTCCGATGACCTATGAGCGGCTGGGACGGATCCTCTTTGCACTGGATGGAAACGCGCAGCCGATGGGAGCAGGGTTCCAGCTGACCATTTCTGGGGTGCCGATGCTGGTGGTCACCGACCCGGCGGCGGACCGGATGCGGGCAATGGTGCCTTTGCGCCCAGCCGAAGGTCTGACAGCGGAAGAGCTGATGCGGATGATGCAGGCCAATTTCGACACCGCGCTGGATGCCCGCTATGCGGTGGCGCGCGGGCAGCTATGGGCGGTGTTTATCCATCCGCTTTCGCCTCTGGAGAAAGATCAGCTGATTTCCTCGTTGGGCCAGACCGTCAATATCGCCCGCACTTATGGCACGCTTTACACTGGCGGGGCCTTGCAGTTCGGCGGCGGAGACAGCCCGGGAATTCAGCGGCAGCTGATTGAGGAGTTGCTGGAAAAGGGTGAAGAAATATAGCACCCTGCGTGGTTTAAAATTGGATCTTCAGCAGTACGAAATTCAGCCCGGTTACACGCTCAGGCGATGAATTTCGTCACCTGACAGGCTGAATAATATGCGCCAAATCGCAAACCGCAGCCTAGAGTCGCTGCAAACGGTTTGGAGAGCGCATATGACCACATTTGAGGACCGGCTGATCGCGCTGCGCCGCGACTTTCACCGCCATCCTGAGCTTGGCTTTCAAGAAGAGCGCACCAAGGCCAAAGTGGCGGAGCATCTCCGCGGCCTCGGGCTGGAGGTGCATGAAGGTGCAGGAGTTGTCGGCTTGCTGCGCGCCGGGCAGGGCAACCGGGCTATCGGGCTGCGCGCCGACATGGACGCGCTGCCGATCACGGAAATCTCGACCCATGATTACGTCTCGGAAACGCCGGGCAAGATGCACGCCTGCGGCCATGACGGCCATATGACGATGCTGCTTGGAGCCGCTGAACGGCTGGCGCAGGAGCAGGATTTTGATGGCACCGTGGTGTTCATCTTCCAGCCCAACGAGGAACACGGGTTGGGGGCGCAGGCGATGATTGCTGAGGGCGTGCTGGAGCAATTCCCGATCGAAGAGGTTTACGCCATCCACAATCTGCCGGGTGCGCCGGCGGGGCAGGTCTCGACCCGTCCCGGCCAGATTTGCAGCAGCGAGAGCCTGTTTGAAATCTCGATCAAGGGGCAGGGCGGCCATGCCTCAATGCCGCAGGCCGGGGTGGATGCGATAACCGTCGGCGCCGAGGTGGTGCTGGCGCTGCAAACCATCGTATCGCGCAAGCTGGCACCAGGGGCAGGGGCGGTTGTGTCTGTGACCGAGTTCCTGACCGACGGCCAGCGCAATGTGCTGCCGGGCCATGCGGTGCTGAAGGGCGACGTGCGCGCGCGGGTGCCTGCGGACCGGGAGGCGGTCGAGCGTTTCATGCGCCAAATCGCAGCAGGCGTTGCCGCGACCCATGCGGTGGAGGTCGAGGTGAGCTTCAACACTGAATTTGTCGAGACCATCAATGCCGAAGGCCCGGCAGAGGCTGCCTGCCGGGCAGGTGAGGCCGCGGGCAGCGAGGTGATCCGCAACCGGCCGCCGATGAGTTTCTCCGAGGATTTTGCCCATTTTGCAGCTGCGGTGCCGGGCTGCTTCCTGCTGCTGGGCAATGGCGAAGAGGGCCCCAACGGCCAGCCGCTGCATTCGGCGGATTATGATTTCAACGATGCTCTGCTGCCGATTGGCGCAGAGTTCTGGGTGCAGCTCGTGCGAGACCGGCTGCCAGCGGGAAAGGACTGACCATGTTTGAGAAATTTGCAGTGGCGATGAGCCATGCGGCAGGAAGCCCCAAGGCCGGCGAAGCGGCCTATACTGTTCTGTCAGAACAGGATTTCGGCAATGCTCAGGCGGAAATCACCGCTTGGGACGGCTATGAAGCGACCCCGCTGGTTTCGCTGGCAGGCCTGGCTGGCAAGATCGGCGTCGGCCGGATCGACTATAAGCACGAAGGCCCGCGCTTTGGCCTCGGCAGCTTCAAGGCGCTGGGCGGGTCCTACGCTGCACTGCGGGTGCTGCAGCGGGAGCTGAGCAAGCAACTGGGCCAGGAGGTCAGTCTGGAGGCGATCCGCAAAGGTGCCCACAAGGAGGCCTGTGCCGGGGTCACCCTGGTATCGGCCACCGACGGCAACCATGGCCGCTCGCTGGCCTGGGGCTGCCAGCGCTTTGGCGCGCCCTGCCGGATCTACATCCACGCCGAGGTCAGCGAAGGCCGTGCCGTGGCCATGCGTGAGCTGGGCGCCGAAGTGATCCGGATCACTGGCGACTATGATGAGTCCGTGCTGCTGGCAAAGAAGGAGGCCGCCGAAAACGGCTGGTTCGTGGTCTCGGACACCTCTTGGGAAGGCTATACCGAGCCGCCGCGCGACGTGATGGCGGGCTACAGCGTTATGACCCGCGAGGCCTGCGAAGCACTGGAGCAGGCGCCGACCCATGTATTCCTGCAGGGCGGGGTTGGCGGCTTGGCTGCCTCGGTTGCGGCAGCATTGCGCCAGTTCTACGGGGCTGAGGCGCCGCGGGTGGTGATTGTTGAACCTGAACTGGCGGCCTGCCTGTTTGACAGTGCGAAAGCCGGTAAGGCGACCAATTT
>JBFOLS010000068.1:0-2153 GCA_040830225.1 Leisingera sp. | reverse complement strand
GCAGGCACCGCGTGGCCGACGGCATAGGCCCAGTCGTGGATCAGATGGCCCAGCCAGCCAAAGCCCAGCACCTCCAGCCCGTGGATGATGATGGAGCCGCCCACCCACAGCATCGCCGCGGTGCCGACCACCGACAGGATCCACATCAGCACTGGCATGAACTTCACCAGCCCGCGCCCCAGACCGCGGCCGATCGGGGTCGGCGCGCTGCCAGCAAGGTACAGGCCGACGTCGTCCATTTTCACGATCACCGCGACCGAGCCATAGACCGCCACCGTCACCCCGATGGCCACCACCGCAAGGGTTGCTGCCTGCATCCAGACGTTCGGTGCCTCAATCGCGGCCAGCGCGATGGTCATGATCTCTGCCGACAGGATGAAGTCGGTTTTGATCGCGCCCTTGATCTTCTGCTCCTCCAGATGACCCGGATCCTTGATGCTCATGTCCTCTTCGATGGCGTGGCTCGCATGGGGGAACAGCACGTGAAAGATCTTCTCAGCGCCTTCAAAGCACAGGTAGGATCCGCCCAGCATCAAAAGCGGCGTGATCAGCCAGGGCGCAAAGTTCGCCAGCAGCATCGCGACCGGCAGCAACAGGATCAGCTTGTTGAACAGCGAGCCGCGGGTGATGCGCCAGATGATCGGCAGCTCGCGCGCCGGCGCAAAACCCTGCACGTACTTCGGTGTCACCGCCGCGTCGTCGATGATCACCCCTGCGGTCTTGGCCCCGGCCTTGCCCGCTGCTGCTGCCACATCGTCGACCGAGGCCGCCGCAACCTTGGCAATCCCCGCCACATCATCCAGAAGCGCCAGCAAACCGCTCATGCCAATTCCCTCAATCTCTGCCCGCGTTTACCCGGCAATCTGCCTTCTTCCGCGCGCAGGCACAAGCGTTAGCGCCAGCGGCAAATTTCCGTTAACGCCACCGGTGCAAACCGTTACCGCCACCATGCGCATTTTGCGCTAACAGTCTCATATAATGACGCTTTTACCCCTTTAGACCACATCGGCCCCGGTCTATATGGCGGCCAAAGGTTTTTGCTCGCTTGGAGACGTAACTCATGACCATCAAAGTCGGGATCAACGGTTTTGGCCGCATCGGCCGCTGCACCCTGTCGCACATCGCCGCTTCGGGCCGCGACGACATCGAAGTGATCAAGGTGAATGCCACCGGCCCGCTGGAGACCGCTGCACACCTGATCAAATACGATTCCGTGCACGGCCGTTTCCCCGGCGACGTCACCATCGGCGAAGGCACCATGAACCTGGGCCGCGGCGACATGCAGATGTTCTCGACCTACGACATGAACGAGCTGGACTGGTCGGGCTGCGACGTGGTCCTGGAATGCACCGGCAAGTTCAACGACGGTGAGAAAGCCAAAGCCCACCTGGAGCGCGGCGCCAAGAAAGTGCTGCTGTCCGCCCCCGGCAAGAACGTCGACAAGACCATCGTCTACGGCGTCAACGATGACCAGCTGGAAGCCGGCGACACCATGATCTCCAACGGCTCCTGCACCACCAACTGCCTGGCGCCGCTGGCCAAGGTGCTGGACGAGGCCTTTGGCATTGAGCACGGCATCATGACCACCATCCATGCCTACACCGGCGACCAGCCGACCCTGGACCGCCGCCACAAGGACCTGTACCGCGCCCGCGCCGCCGCCATGTCGATGATCCCGACCTCGACCGGTGCCGCCAAAGCCCTGGGTGAAGTCCTGCCGAACCTGAAAGGCCGCCTGGACGGTTCCGCCATCCGCGTGCCGACCCCGAATGTCTCTGCCGTGGATCTGACCTTCCGCGCCGGCCGCGATGTGACCGCCGAGCAGATCAACGCCGCCGTCAAAGAGGCCGCCGAAGGCCCGATGAAGGGTGTTCTGGGCTTTGAGCCGGCGCCGCTGGTCTCCACCGACTTCAACCACACCCCGGAAAGCTCGATCTTCGCACCGGACCAGACCCGCGTGGTCGAAGACCGCATGGTGCGCGTACTGGCATGGTACGACAACGAATGGGGCTTCTCAGTGCGCATGGCCGATGTGGCCGTTGCCATGGGCAAGCTGGGCTAAACGCCCAATTGTTCTTGAGAATTCGCGCCCGCTCAGGTTATCTGGGCGGGCGTTTTCTTTGCGGCGGAGCTTCCATGACCAACCGGATTGC
>JBFOLS010000067.1:0-5517 GCA_040830225.1 Leisingera sp. | reverse complement strand
CCCTCATAGCGGGTGATGAACACCCCATGCGGCGAACGGATACGCTGGATCTGGCCGCGGATCGAGGCAAACAACAGCTGATAGCGGAAGATCTTCACTGAACAGGCGGTCGAACCCGCGCAACCGCCGATCAGCCCGGTGAAGAAGAAGATCATCACCAGGAAGCTGCCCCATTGCATGTAATCCGCACTGGCATAACCGGTGCCCGACATGATCGAGGTGATGTTGAACAGCGCAGAACGCAGCGACGCTTCCGCCCCGCGCGAATGGCTGTAGTAGAGCACCCCTGCCGCCACGACCACCAGCAGCCCCAGTGTCAGCATGAAGCCGCGGATCTGGCTGTCCTTCAGCATCGGCAAACCGTGGCCGTTGATCAGCTGCACGTAGCGCACAAACGGCAATGCCGCGAGGATCATGAAAATAGCGGCGGCATATTCCACCGGCCCGGCAAAGGCCCCGAAGGAGGCGTCATAGTTGGCAAATCCGCCGGTGGCGATGGTGGTCATCGAATGCACCAGCGCGTCGAACGGCCCCATGCCCATCACCATATAAACCAGCATGCAGGCCATGGTCAGCGACACGTAGATCAGCGAAATCTGCTTGGCAATCGCCTGCGCCCGCGGCAGGATTTTCCCAAAGGTATCAAAGCTTTCTGATTTAAAGATCTGCATACCCCCGACCCGCAGCTCGGGCAGGAACACCATCGCGACAACAATAATGCCGATACCGCCGACCCATTGCAGAATGCCGCGCCACAACAGCAGTCCGCGCGGCAGGCCGTCCAAGCCCGATATCACCGTCGATCCGGTGGTGGTCAGGCCCGACATCGCCTCAAAGAACGCATCGACGAACCGCAGCTCAGTCGCCCCCAGCATCAGCGGGATTGCCCCGAACAGGGGCAGTGCCAGCCAAACCGTGGTGGTCAAAAGGAAGGTCTGGCGGATGGTCAGCCCCTCACGAACCCCGTTGGCGCAGCTCAACGCCAGCAGGCCTCCCACCAGTATTGTGAAAATCGCGCTCTCCAGGAACACATGCCATTCGCCGCGGCCGTCCAGCAGGTCGACCAGCAGCGGAAACAGCATCATGGCTCCCAAGATGACGACCAAAAGGCCGATGACATATCCAACCGGGCGGAGATCCAACATGCGGCGCAGCGTTGGCCCTGCGCGCCGCAAGTGTCAAGTGTGCGGCATCACTCGCCGCTGCTGCTGGTGCCGGCAGCGTTGCGCGTCGGCATCTGCGGCGGCGTGGACGGCTTGCGCGGGCGCTTGGCAGCGGCCGCCTGCTCCACCTGCGGCTTTGCCGGTTCCGCTGCTCCCGCACTGCCAGCAGTTGCGGCGGCGGCAGTGGCCAAAGAACTTACCCCGGACCTGGCGCGGGAGGCAAAAGAACGGAACTCAGCGGGTTTCCCGGCTGCACCGGCACCTTTTGAGGCGGTGTTCTTTTTGGCGCCCCCCTTCTGAGCAGACTGAGAAGCTGCCGCTTTTGCCGGTGCGGGCTTGGCTTCTTTCGCCTTGGAAGCAGGAGCTTTCGCCACGGCTGCCTTTGCCGCCGGTGTCTTGGCCGGGGCCGGTTTAGCCTCTGCTGATTTGCTCCGAGCGGTCTGAGCCTTCGATGATTTAACTGGTGCAGCCTTGGCAGGGGCGGGCTTAGCTTCAGCTTTCCCCGCTGCTGCACGCACGGACGTCTTGCGCGCCGCAGGCTTGCGGCTGGCTGCTTTACGGGTCGCGGCCTTACCGGCTGATGGCTTTACAGCCGCCTTGGGCGGCGCCTTCCTTCTGGCGGGAGCCTGCGTCTTGGGGGCAGCCGCGGCTTTCTCTTCCGGCTCGCCCTCCTGAGCCGTCTCTGCACCAGTTGCCGGAACTGCCGCCGCCAGCAGCCGCCGCTGCGCTTCCGCCAAGGAGCGGGCCAGCCGCACCTGTTCATAAGGCGCCTGCAGCGCTGCCTCGGCCGCCTGGCGCCACAGCCTCAGCTGCATGCCCGCGGCAAACCCCGCCCATTCATGTGCCTTGGCTGTCGCCCCTGCAATCCGGTGAAAGCTCGTCATCTGATTCTCCATTGGTCCCGCATTGGTCTTGCGCCAGAGCGGTGCTGCGCCGCCCGCGCAAGAAAGACTGGGAGAAGGCGCCGGAGATGCTCCGGGCCGGATGCAGCGGAAAACGGGCCGTCAGTTACAGACACCTGCGCACAAGCTCCCTCCTCCTCCGGAAAACTTCCCCGGGGAGTCGCACCGCAGGCTAACATGCATCGCTGCACAGCAGCGTAAAAAATGCGGCAATGCAGAAATTGCCGCAGGCCAAGCTTGCCGCTGCCTGAAATTCAAGCAGGATTGTTCAATCCGGTTACCCTTGGTGGATCAGGGTCGAGAACAGCTTGGGGTCCAGACTCATCGCCCTGAACAGTTCCCCCTGGGTCAGCACGCTGACCGCATCATGGCTGTGCAGGCTTTCCTGATGGCTCGCCACCACCCGGAAGTCGCCGATCCGCGCATCCGCCTGCAGCGCCTCGCAGAACAGCCGCGCGGCATCTTCGACAAAAATCGGGTTGGCGGCATTAAGCTCGGCAAAAGCCTGTTCATCTTCGCGCTTCACCATCACCTGAGTTTCGGTTGGCACAGCCAGGCGGCAATGGTCGATCAGGTCCTCAAACCACAGAATGTCGCTGCCAGGCACAGCCTGCACCGAGATCCGCGCCACAGAGCGCTGCGAGTGCGGCGTCGCCAGCTGGCCGCGCGACTGGCGGGCGTGCTCGGACAGTTCCAGCGAACAGGGGCAAGTGGAGGAATAGACATAGTCCAGGTGCATGATTTTCTCACGCACGCCATCATGATCGACCAGTTCCAGTGCGAAATCGTAATACTGGTAGCCGCTGAGGCCGGACCGCAGGCTTTCCACCCGCGCCGGGAAGGAAAACCGCATCTGGATACGTGCATCGGGGCTGTCCAGATCGCTCAGGTAGTCGTCCAAGGCGTTGGCCATGACTTCAAAACTGAAGGTGCGCTCCGCGTGCTTGTAGAAGGTGCGCATGATCCGGGACATGTTGATGCCCTTCTTGCCCGCATCCAGGGAAACGGTGCCGGTCACGCTGGTCTCCAGCGTCAGGTCGCCGTCGTCGCGGGTATGGAAACGGATCGGCAGCCGGAAGTTCGAGATCCCCACATGCTGGATCTGCTCCTGGGCGCCGCGGATCAGGCTGGTCGGCCCGTTCTGCAGGTCGGGCAGCGTGGCACGGTAGGCCTCGTCCGACTTGAAGTCCTCGGGGTAGTGCCGCGACAGATCCGGATAGTTGCCCACTTCGCGGCCGGGCAGCAGCCGTGCCACCGCCGGATCCAGCTGAGCGATCTCGGTCTCGGTCACGGTGCCGGCCCAGGCCCGCAGCACATCCAGCGCGGCGGCCGCAGCCTCGCGGTCCGGAGCCTCTGCGGCATCGCGGGTATGAATGTTCATCGGCGTTTCCCCCAAGTGATACGGGCCCGTATAGGGTCCGGCAGGCCTTCCACATATACTGTTACGCGGCAAAACTCAAAACGGATCCGCCATATGCGGCAGGAATCGCCCCTTAACGGACCCCTAGCGCCTCTGCAAGAGCCCTGAGGCGGCGCGAACGGGACTTATAGTGGGCCGAGATCAGCACATAGGGGCGCGGCATCTCCAGCCCCGGCCCGGCCAGCCGGTGCAGCCTGCCCGCCTGGATTTCACCGGCGACCACCTGCTCCGGCAGCAAAGCAACCCCCAACCCCGCCTGCACAAGCGACACCGCCGAAGGAACAGAGGGCGCAATGGCGGCGGCCGGATCCTCGCGGCTGATCCCGTGCTGCACGAAATACTGCCGCCAGCCGGGCACAGAGGTGATCGTGGCCCCCCAGTTCACTTCCACCAATGGCGCCGTATGCGGATCCCCGTCAGGATCGCTTCCCACCGGCACCAGATGATCCGTGAACAGCTCCTGCGTCCGGTAGTCCGGATGCTCACCGCCATAGGACAGCCGGGCATCAATCCCTGCCTCCTCCAATTCGACAGTGTCGTCCTCTATCCGCAGCTGCACCGGCACGTCAGGGCGTGCCCGGGCAAAGACCTTCAACCGCGCCGGCAGCCAAAGCTGCGCCAGCGCCGGTGTCGCCGAAATCACCAGCGGCCGCCGCTTGCCGCCCTCGGTCAGCGCCTGCGTGAAACTGGCAATCTCTGCCAGCGCCATCGCCGCTTTCTGGTAATAGTCCCGCCCCGCATCGGTCAGCCGCACCTGGTTTGCGCGGCGGGTGAACAGTTTCAGCCCCAGCCAGTCCTCTAGGTTCTTCACCTGCATCGACACAGCGGCCGAGCTTACCCCCATTTCAGCCCCCGCAGCCGAGAAGCTCCCGGTCCGGGCAGCGCATTCAAAAGCTCGCAGGGCATTTAATGGGGGCAGTTTCATGGCCGCACACTGCAAGATTTTCTTATGCTCGCCAAGATAATTTATAGTGGTAAGATCACCGCCAAGCGCGCAGGTTCCTGAAAAGACCACGGGAAACCAAGGAAGACAAAATGCACGATATTCTCGATCTGGAACGTTACCCGCTCGACCGCCCAGGATCCCCGGAATGGCAGGCGCTGGTAGACCGCTGCCGCAAGGAACTAGCGGAGGACGGCATGTTCAGCCTGGACGGGCTGATGAAATCCGATGTCGCCCAAGACGCTGCTGACGTGCTGAAAGGCAAGTTCCAGACCGAAAGCTTCCGCCACGAGCGCGAACACAACATCTATTTCAAGGACGAGATCGAGGGCCTCGCTCCGGGCCACCCTGCCCTGCAGCGTTTCCAGACCTCGAACCTGACGCTTTGCGCAGACCAATTCGAAGGCTCGCCGGTGCTGCGTCTTTATGAGTGGCCGCCGTTTGTCGAGTTCCTCGCCGCCACCATGGGCAAAGAGCAGCTTTATATCATGCAGGACCCGCTGGCCCGGGTGAACGTCATGTCCTATGGCGAGGAGCAGGCGCTGAACTGGCATTTCGACCGCTCGGAATTCACCACCACCATGCTGCTGCAAGCACCCGACCAGGGCGGTGAGTTCATCTACAGCCCCGAGCTGCGCAGCGACGACGACCCCAACTACGACGGTGTCGAACGCCTCTTGAACGGCGAAGACCCCAACACGCGTTCGGTCACCCTGTCGCCCGGCACCCTGAACATCTTCCGCGGCAAGAACTCGCCGCACCGGGTCGGCACCGTCAAAGGCGACAAGCACCGGGTGATTGCAGTGTTCTCCTTCTATGACCGCCCCGGCGTGGTGTTTTCCGCCGAGGAGCAGATCGGGTTCTACGGGCGGGCAGCATGACCGAGCTGACCTTTTTCAAAGACGAACGCAAACGCACCTTCCTCAAGGCGGAAGGTGCCGACAAACCGCTGAAGACGCCGCTGGGCCGGGACGTTCTGGACCGCGCCCGAGCCTATCGCCTGCAGCGGCTGGGGGACGAAATAGCACGACAGGACGTGGCAGGCCTGCTGCTCTATGACCCGGTCAATATCCGCTATGCCTTCGACTG
>JBFOLS010000066.1:0-2813 GCA_040830225.1 Leisingera sp. | reverse complement strand
GTTTTCCTGCTGCTCGATCACATCCTCTTCACCGAGCGAACGGGAAGAGCGTTGCGCCGTGTTGTAGTCAGGGGTGTTGAAGACAACTCGGTTGTTCAGGACGCCGGAAATTGTCTCAGCCGCCTTGCCGCCATAGATGTCCTCCAACTGGGAAAACACCTGGTAGGCCACGACAAAGGCACCGCCGAACTGCCGGATTTCCGCAAGGCTCTTGGGCAGGAAGGGCATCTTGTTGAGGGTCGGCACTTCATCCAGGAAGAACCAGACCTTGGGGTCTCGGCTTTCCTCGGTTGTCATCAGCGCGTTGGCTGCCACCTCAAACAGGGTCGAGATGATGTTGCGTGTTGCGGCCGACTTTTCCGCGTCGCCGGTCAGAAACACAAAGCCGGGCCGGTCGTTCACAACCCAGTCGCGGATTGAGAAGGGTTCGGCGTCATCGCGCAGATATTCCAGGAACCGCAGTTCGGTGATCATGTTGGCGCGGATCGAGCCGGAGGTTTTGGCAACATGCTCCCCGAAGAAATGCGCGCCCGGTGTCGAGGCCACCAGCTTTCCCAGCTCCTCGGAAGGGATGTTCATGATAGCCTTGCGAAGATCTGCGTTGGTGGTCTTTCCGGCTTTTGCCAGCTCGCGGGCGGTGTACTGGAATACCAGCCGGGCAGATTGGGTCCAGAAACTGTCCATGGAGCCTTGCTGATCAGGGATCATGACCTCCGCGATCTGCGCGAAGCCTTCCAGCGAAGCCACCTCGTTGAAGGGTGACCAGCCCACGGAACGCTCATCGAAGGGGTTGAGGATGATGTCTTTTTCCGGGTCGTAGTGGTCCCGCAGCAGGCCGCCCATCTTGTCATAGATGATGGCCCGGCCGTCAGCTGCACGGATGGTGTTCAGCAGCTCGTGCATGAGGTTTGATTTACCGGTGCCGACGGTGCCGGTGATCCCTATCTGCGCCTCTACGGCATTGGGCGGAAACTCAATGCCGGCCAGCGTGTAACGGGGGCCGGTCTTGGTATCCTTGCCAAAGCGCTTTTCGTATTCCCGCCATTTCCGCTTTGACCAGGCTTTCAGCTCTTTGGCGGTGACCAGGCGCGCGCCCCGGATATGCTCTTCCTCTTTCAGCGACCGGCCAACCATGGCGAAGACAGCGAAGGTGAGGGCAAAGGCAACGGCGGCCGGGATCAGTGAAATGTAGAGGAACCGCCGCGCATTGGCGGAGTACAACTCGTGGACTTCCCGCAAATATGGATCTGCGTAGACTTGACCGGCGGTGCGCGTCACCCGCCTGCCATCCAGATCCACAAACTTCAGTTCCCGGTCTTCAGTGCCGCGCTGTTCGACATTGAATTCTGCAATCCAGTAGATACCGGTCAGCCGCACCTTATCCATTTCGTAATTCTGGGAGACTAGAAACAGAAACGTGATGGTGAACGCGGCAGCAGCCACCGAGGTGCTGTACTTGAACACCTGAGTAGCCATGCGGGTCCAGTGTTGTGTCGTCTGGCCGCCTCTGACAAGCTGGGTATGCCTTCTGTTGCCCATGACGTATTCCCTCGTTTCGTTGCAACGCGAGCCTTCACACAGCTTCGGGCACCCGCGGCACTTCGCAAGCTGTTGTTTTCAAACGGCAATAGCCGGGGTGCCGCGGCCTGGGTGTTTCACCGGGCCGCGCTATGAGTGCTCTGCGTCATAATCGGATTTATGTTAAATGAGTCAGGTTATCTGACCTGATTTCCGCTTGCTATGCGTGCGGCTGGCTGATGCAGTATTGCCGGTACGCATCATGCTCCACGCCCTTGACCAGAGCCGGTTCCCAGCCCTTGGCGGCGTCATAGACGCGCATGGTCATCAGAGCGTTTTGCGGCGGCTCATAGGTGCCGAAGCGGTTCTTGGCGGTGAAGCGGGCGCAGACGAAGAAATCCTTTTCCGGGAACGGCCAGAGGACGGCAGCATAGCGGACCGGCCCCACGCTCACATCCTTGGCGGTGCTGCCATCCGGGACGTTCGCAACCAGCCATTGCTGCAGGGCCGCCATGCTCTGTGTCTTGGATGGCCCGCCTGCCGGAACGGGTTTTTCAAACGTGATTGCGTGCTTGTCCGGCACGGAACCGTCGTTCAGGCAGCCCGACAGTGCTGATGCGGCGAAGATTGCGGGGATAATGACTTTGAGTTTCATGTTCGTAGTGTCCTCTGTTCAGGGGAAATCTTGGGGGAGTTTCAGCAGCCGTTGGCGAGTTTAACGCGCTCCAGGAGCGCGCTGCGTTCTGCGATCGCCAGCGCCGAATTGTAGGTCTGGGCGTCCGGGCCGCCGGATCCGCGCACGCCGCTGGCGGCGGTGCCGGCTACAACGGTAGCGGTGCCCACATTGGAAATGGCCTGGGCGGATCCCGCGTTGGCAATAGCACCGGCGCCGAGGACAGAAAGGCCCGCCTCCATGAGGCCGCCGGTCAGGTTGGCTTTGCGCTCCCGTTTCCGTTCTGCCTTGTTGATTGCCTCGCTGCGCGCATAAAGCGTATCCAACTCGGTCTGTACCTCGCTGCAGCTCATGGCGAGATCCTTTTCTGAGGGCTGGGCCTGGGCCGCACGCTGGACGCCTGCGATAGACTGCAAACCCATGATGCTGGCCGAGGTCTGGGACGTGTTTCCCATGCACCCCGCCAGTCCCATCAGGCTCGCAACTGCAACTGCTCGCTTAATTGTCTTCATTGAAAATTCCTTTCCCGGACTCTGCGGCCCGCCTTTACTCGTGAGCCTTTTTGCGTAACGTGTCCGCCAGTGGTGGGCTGTGAATGCCCGGCTGTGGGCCTCATCCTGCT
>JBFOLS010000065.1:0-4571 GCA_040830225.1 Leisingera sp. | reverse complement strand
CTGCAGCTGCGCCTTGCCCATGCACGGGATCTCCTGCGCAACACGGAAATGCCGGTGACCGAAGTTGCATTTGCTACCGGGTTTGCCTCGCCCGCCAGCTTTTCTCGCCTGTTCAAAGCCCGCTACCAGCACAGCCCCCGCACCCTGCGCCACCGCTAGCCTGCATCCGGGCATGCGCCCGCCCGCCTATCAGCGGCGCAGGTGCCCATGCCCAACGCTGCCAAGCGGTTCCGGCCCAGTCGGGGTAGCGGCACAGCAGATCGCCATTCACCGCGGTTATTTTGCAATCAAAACCGCTTCCACCCGCCGGTTCACTTCGCGCCCCTCTGCGGTCCGGTTGCTGGCAATCGGCGCCAGGAACCCGGCCCCGGCCACGCTGATACGTGCAGCATCCGCTCCCAGACTATCAACCAGCCGGTCTTTCACGGCCTCGGCGCGGCGCTTCGAGATGACGGTATTCTGCTCCAGCGAGCCAACTGTATCCGTATGCCCCACCAGCAGAATCCGGTCGCGCGGATTGGCGTCAAGAAACGCTGCAAGTTCCTGCAGGCTGGCATAGTCCCGGGCGCGCAGGCGGGCCGAACCGCTGGCAAACTCCAGATCGCGCAGCACCACATGCCCCTGCACCTCCAGCACTTTGGCCAGCTCCAGCGGCAGCGCCGCAACCAGGGTCTGCTTCAGCGGCTTCAGCACCACCGGCTCCGCCTCCGGCGGCCGCACATCAATCACTTGCAAATACGCCGCATCACCGCTTCGCGAGGCTAACAGCGACACGGCCTGGGCGCCCTTGGCCGCAGACAGGAAATGGTAGCTGGAGATATCCACCATCATGTCTGGCGACGGCACTACCTCGATCCCGAAGCGGAATCCGAAGCCGCCGCAATCCCGTGCCGCGCAGTCCAGCAGCACCTCAAAGCCCGCTTCCATCAGCTGCTCCCGCAAAGGCGCCAGGATCTGCAGCACGGTGTCGTTTCCCTCCAGCCGCCAGGTGCGGCGCGAAATCCGGCCCTCAAACGGGCGTGAGGGCACCTTGTCCGCCTCCTCAGGACCGGTGGGCAATTGATAAACCCCCAGCGCTGTGCCCCGCTCTGATACCGCAACGGCACTGGCCGGCAGGTTGAATTCTGCAGCAGCAAGCACAGCCGGCAGCAAGACCGACGCGGCTGCCACAATCAGGTGTTTCAGCGGCACTGGCCGTGATACTCCGGGTTGGGAACCATTGCGGTGGCGCTGGCCACCCGGTTGGACATGTTGAAGAAACCGGCAACATTGGCGATGTCCCAGATGTCCCTGTCAGAGAAACCTGCGTCGCGCAGCACCTGGCGGTCGGCTTCTTCGATTTCCGCGCTTGCCGTGGTCATCTTTGCTGCAAAATCAAGCATCGCCCGTTGCCGCGCATCCAGCGGTGCAACTCGGTAGTTCATAACCAGCATCTCTCCCAGCTGCGGATCCCCCGACAGCTGCCGCACCGCCGCGCCATGGGCCACCAGGCAATAGAAGCAGCGGTTGATTGCGGAAACCACCACCGCAATCATCTCCCTCTCGAGCTTGCTGAGCCCGCTGTCTGCCAGCATCAGATCGTTGTACATCGCCGTGAACGCATTCAGCTTATCGATGTCAAAGGCATTGGCCTTCAGCACATTGGGTACCATGCCCAGCTTTTCCTGGCAGATATCAAAGTACTTCTGCGTCTCCGGCGGCAGCGGGTCCACCATCGGCAGGTCAAGGGCTGTGGGCTGGGGCTGGTCACTCATCGCGTTCAATCGCCTTCTTGCAAAATCCGGTAGTGGTACTCTCCAACGCAGTCCATCCCAAGGGAAGCGTAAAGCCCATTGGCGCCTTCGTTACGTTTCGTGCAAAGCACCGCAAGCTCGGTGGCGCCGTTCTCAACAGCCCAGAACGCCGCCTGCCGCATCATCCATGCGCCCATGCCGGCGCGGCGCTGATGGGGCAGGATTTCCAGCCCATGCACCATAGCCACACCCTCATGAACGGCAACAAAGCCCGCCCCGGCCGGCTTGTCCTTGTGGCGGCCCAGCAGGCCGGTCTTTGCCCCCTGCACCCGGCGCATCACCGCAATCCGCTCCGGCCCGATACCGCCTTGGGCCCAGATCTCACGTTGAATCGCCAGCGGCTCCCAGATGCAAAAGGCGGTGACGCGCGGCACCGGGATATCCGTCAGCCGCTCCGCCGGGCAGGTCCAGAGGTTGACCGGATCCTTCACCGCATAGCCGCGTGCCTCCAGCTGCGCATCCAGCTCGGCCTCGCCATCGCGGATCATGAACAGGCAGTTCTGGCCCATCGCACGCATCGCGTCCTCAGCAACGGCAATCTCTGAGTCCGAAACTGAGCCGTTCACCGTGGCAGCCGACACCCGGCTGCCGCCGCCCTGCCCCTCGCGAATGGTCACAGGGCCAATCTCACGCGAGGAGGCAGACGGCCAGGTCGCCTCGGTCACGGCATAGTAACGGGGATCGGTGGTCACTGCTCCAGCTCCTTTGCAAGCTCGGTCATCGCCGCATCAACACGGGCACCGTCGGTGCCGCGGATCACGATATTGGCGCCAAAGGCGCCGTCTTTCTGAAACGGGTAGCAGCCAACCGACAGGTCAGCATAAGCCTCGGCCAAGGACCGCAGAGGGCCGGCAATCTCCCCCTCGCCGCGGAACACCCTCAGGGTCTGCGACAGCATGGGCCGGCCGCCGGTCAGGGTTGGCATCACGCTGGCCACCATTGACTGGAAGATCATCGGAACCCCGGCCATCACATGCACATTGCCGATGGTGAAACCCGGCGCCGCCGAGACCGGATTGTCGATCAGCGCTGCCCCGTCCGGAACGCGCGCCATCCGCAGCCGCGCCTCGTTCATTTCCAGCCCCTGCGTGTCGTAATGCGCCTGCAGGATCGCCCTTGCGTCATCACGAACGTCCAGATGCGCTTCAAACGCCTTGGCAATGCAGTCGGCAGTGATGTCATCGTGGGTCGGCCCGATGCCGCCGCTTGTGAACACGTGATCATAGGCCCCGGACAATGCCTGCACTGCGGTCACAATGGCCGCCTCGTCATCGCTGACAATGCGCACTTCCTTCAGGTCGATACCGTGTTTGGCCAGTTCCCCGGCCAGGTAGTGCATATTGGCATCGCGGGTGCGCCCCGACAGGATTTCGTCGCCGATGACCAGCATCGCGGCGGTTGGGTTGAACTGTGTGGACATGCGGCATCTCCATAGGCTGTGCGTGAAGATACCCCGCCGGCGCACCGGCACAAGGGCCAAAGCGACTAGGAAAGCCCGGCAACCGCAGTGTCGAACAGCGCTGCATCGCCCATTGCGCGGGCCAGAATCATCGCCCCCTCCAGCGCCGCAATCATGTGAGCAGCCGCCCGGTCCGCCGCAGCATCCTGCAGCCCCTGACGGCGATAGACCTGCCCGAGCCAGTCCAGGTTACGGGCAAAAAACGCCCGGGTCGCGCCCGCAACGGGCGGCGGCAGATCGGCAATCTCGGCTCCGAACACCCCGCACAGGCACATCAAGCCGTCCTGCTTCAGCGCGGCACCATAGGCTGCCACATAGCGCGGCAGAAGCTCCGCCGGGGGTGCCGCTTGCGGATCGCCCAAAGCGTTGAAAAAGTTATCTGAATACCGCTCTGCCAGGGCTTCCCCCAAGGCTTCCTTGGTGGGGAAGTGATAATGGACCGAGGCCGACTTGATGCCGATTTCCGCCGCGACCTCACGAAAGCTGAAGGCGTTGTAGCCGCCCGTACGCGCGGCCCGTTCTGCGATGTCCAGAATACGTTTTGCAGTGTCCGGTTTTGCCATGCTCATCACCTCGCAGATCTACCTATCTGTAGATAGGCCTTGACGGAATGCCGCACAACTCACATTTATCTACCTACTGATAGATAGGAGAATCACAATGACTACGGAAACCGCTCTGATCGTCGGGGGATCCTCGGGCATGGGGCTGGAAACCGCCCGTCAGCTGGTGAAGGCGGGACAACATGTCACCCTTCTGGGCTCGACCGCGGCCAAGCTTGAGGCCGCCAAGGCCGAGCTCGGATCCCTTGCCGAGGTGCGCCCGGTCGACCTAATGGACACTGCATCCGTTGAAGCGCTGGCTGCTGAACTGAAGGAAAACAGCCGCCATATCAGCAAGCTGGTCAACGCCGCGGGCGTCTTTGCCCCCAAGCCGTTCCTCGAGCATGGGCCTGAGGACTACGACCGCTACATGGGCCTGAACCGCGCCACCTTCTTCCTGACCCAAGCGGCGGCCGCCAACATGGCCCGCAACGGCGGCGGCGCCATCGTCAACATCGGCTCCATGTGGGCCAAGCAAGCGGTCAAAGCCACACCCAGCTCCGCCTACTCCATGGCCAAGGCGGGCCTGCACGCGCTGACCCAGCACCTGGCGATGGAGCTCACGGATCACGGCATCCGGGTGAACGCGGTGGCGCCTGCGGTGGTGGTCACCCCGATCTACGGCGCATTTATCGATCCGGAGCAGATCGAAGACACGCTGACCAGCGGCTTTGATGCCTTCCACCCGGTGGGCCGCGTCGGCCGCCCGGCAGATGT
>JBFOLS010000064.1:0-6060 GCA_040830225.1 Leisingera sp. | reverse complement strand
TCGACCAGTGTGTTCGAACCGCTTCTGCCAAGTGTTAGAACAATGTGCTTCCGCGGACGGCCTGAAGCACCCGCGTCAATGCCTTTCCTCAATGTGATGCCCCTAGAACTCATCAATCGTAAATTGCGATCCGCAAACCGGAAGCTCAGATGCATCTTAGCATCTCATTCTAAAAATTACATATATACTGGGGGATAGGTCTTAGCTGGGGAAAGAAAAGCGCCCTGCAGTTGGGAAACCACAGGGCGCAACCGGACATCCGGATTAAATCTGAGAAGTTACGCCAGTTCCCCCGCCAGCGCCTTTTCAATCAGCTTGATGGTGTCCTCGACGCCATAAAGCGCGATGAAACCGCCAAAACGCGGCCCCTGGGAGGCGCCCAGCAGCACTTCGTAGATCGCCGAGAACCAGGCGCGCAGCGGCTCGAACCCGTGGATCTTGCCGATGGCAAACACCACGGACTGCAGGAACTCTTCATCCGCGAAGTTGGCTTCGGGCAGCGGGTCGTCCTTGCCGGCGATCTCGTTTTTCTTGGCGATGGCCGCGAGTGCTGCATCTGAAGACTTCAGAGCATCCGCCAGATCCTGCAGCGCCGCGCGCTCCTGATCGGTGGGCAGGCGGAAGGTCTTGGCCGGTTTCACGAAGTCATTGAAATAGGCAACAGCAAAGCCCGCGGCCTGATCCATGCCCGGATGGGTTTCCGGGGTCGCATCGGGGGCATATTTGTTGATGAAGCCCCACATGGTTTCCTTGTCCTCGGCGCTGGAAGCTGAGGCCAGGTTCAAGAGCATCGAGAAGGGCACCACCATATCCGATTGCGGCACGTCGCCGCCGTGAATGTGCCACACCGGGTTGTTCAGCTGTGCCTTCAGGTCCTGACCAAGAAAGGCGCGCAGCTGCTGGTGATACTCGTCCACCGCCTTGGGGATCACATCGAAGTGCATCCGCTTGGCGGTCTTGGGCTTGAGGTACATGAAATACGCCAGGCTCTCGGTCGAGGCATAGGTCAGCCATTCGTCGATCGACACGCCGTTGCCGGAGGTTTTCGAGATTTTCTGACCGTTTTCGTCCAGGAACAGCTCGTAAGTAAAATGCTCCGGCGCGCGGTGGCCCAGCACACGGCAGATACCGTCATAGATCGGCGTATTGGTGGAGTGGTCCTTGCCGTACATTTCAAAGTCAACTTCCAGCGCCGCCCAGCGCGCGCCGAAGTCCGGCTTCCACTGCAGCTTCACGTTGCCGCCGGTTACCGGCAGGGTCCATTCCTTGCCGTCCTCGTCGTCGAAGGTGATGGTGTAGGTCTCGGCGCAGACCTTCTTCATCGGCACGTACAGAACCCGGCCGGTTTCCGGGTGGATCGGCAGGAAGATCGAATAGGTCTGGCGGCGTTCCTCGCGCAGGGACTTCAGCATGATCGCCATGACGTCGTCGTATTTTTCGACCGCGCGCTTCAGCACTTCGTCGAACTGGCCGGATTCATAAAATTCCTTGGCCGAGTAGAATTCATACTCAAACCCGAAGGTGTCCAGGAACCGGCGCAGCATGGCGTTGTTGTGGTGGCCAAAGCTTTCGTGGGTGCCAAACGGGTCCGGCACCGAGGTGAGCGGCTTTTGCAGATGCTCTTCCAGGCTTTCGGGGTTGGGTACGTTTCCGGGCACCTTGCGCATGCCGTCCAGGTCATCCGAGAAGCAGATCAGCTTGGTCGGGATATCCGAGATCACCTCAAAGGCGGTTTTGATCATGGTGGTGCGGGCCACCTCGCCAAAGGTGCCGATGTGCGGCAGGCCGCTCGGCCCATAGCCGGTTTCGAACAGAACATAGCCCTTCTCCGGCGCGCCCTTGGCATAGCGTTTGAGAACCCGGCGGGCTTCTTCAAACGGCCAGGCTTTGCTCTTCAGAGCTTCTTCGCGCACATCAGACATCATGTTCTCCATCGGCGGCGGTTGCGTCAGTTTTTCGGGGTGCCGCATGATCTGTCCGGATGCCCCATGCATCCGGCCATTCCCTCTATTGTGCCTGTGCAGCATGAGTCAATATTGCCGCCCCTGGCCGAGCGGGGTTTTGCGGCTGCGCCGTGTACAAAAAATGCCGCAGCGCCGCAGGCTGTTGTTGAAGTGCTGCGCGGGCGTACCTATCCTGATTGGGTCACAATTTGCAGATAAGGATTTCGTCCATGAGTGAGCAAACCCCGCACCCGATGTCCCCGCAGGACTGCCTGGTGGCGCTGATGGTGGCGGTTTCGGCCTCGGACGAGAACATCCGGACCGCTGAGCTCGTCAAGATACAGTCTGCCGTCAACATGCTGCCGGTGTTTGCCGATTATGACATCGACCGTGTGACCCGGATTTCCCAGACTGTGCTGGACCTGTTCGAACAGGAAGACGGGCTGGCCGCGCTGTTCGGCCTCATTCGCGGCGATCTGCCGGAGCGGCTTTTTGAAACCGCTTACGCACTGTCCTGCGATGTTGCGGCCGCTGACGGCATCCTGGGCGAAACCGAACTCGAGTTTCTGGCCGAGGTCCGTTATGAGCTGAACATCGACCGGCTGCACGCCGCCGCGATTGAGCGCGGCGCCCGCGCCCGGCACATGGTCTGACCCTTTTCTCAGCCGCGCTCCCATGCCAGCAGCGCATGGCGGCTTTGCACAACGCCTGCTTGCAACACCCTTGACGCACTCCCATTTGGCGCTAGTTCGCACCGCATCGGGAGACGCGTCATGGCTGCATGGCAAAGGGACATCGATGAAATTCGCAGGCTGCTTCTGGCAATAGAAGCAGGAGAAGAGGCTTTTTGCACCCTGCCTCGCTCCGCGGCTGATGCGATGATGCTGCCGCCTCAGGGCTACCTGCCCGATGCCGAGGCCCGCAAACTCGCCTATCACCTCAGCCTTCTCGACAGCGCTGGGTTTGCCAAATTCAACCGTCTTGAAAACGGCAACTGGGTTGTGCGCGGGCTGACCTGGAGCGGCCACGAGCTGCTGGATAACATCCGCCCTGACGACGTCTGGGCAGCGCTGCACGAGCGGCACCGGATGCTGGGCGGCTTCAGCATGGAGATCCTGAGCGATATGGCAAAAGAGCTGATGCGGGCCAAAGCAGCCAGCTTGGAGGACACGGTCGCCTGAAAGCAATCCTAGCGGGGACCGGGCCGGCGCATCGCACGCGCCGGCAGTTTTGTTTCAGGACACCGCCAGAATACGGGCCGGTCCGCCGGAGCCGCCGCGGTGCGCAGGCGCCCCTACAAACAGCCGGGCGCCGCTGGCGGGCACCTGATCCAGGTTGGCCAGGTTTTCGATCCCGTAGCGGTTCTGCGGCAGCCAGGCATAATGGGTGGCGAAATCCGCCGACGGGCCGTGATCCAGAGACAGCGTGTCCACTGCCAGTGCGACCGCGCCGGTTTCCAGCAGCATCTGCGCCGCTTCGACATGGAATCCTGGGAAGTGCATGACGCCTTCCCCGTCAGCATTGCGGAAGCCGCCGCCGCCCGTTTTGCCGCCCCACCCGGAATGCATCGCCACACAGGCACCATCCGGGATATCGCCGTGCTCGGCTGTCCAGGCAGCAATATCATCGGGCGTCACCTGAGCGTCCGCATCCTCTGCCGCCCGTGCAGCAATGTCGATCACACACAGAGGGCAGATCAGGTTTTGCACCGGTATCTCATTTACCGCATGGCCGTCGGCCGAGAAATGCAGCGGTGCGTCGATATGGGTGCCGGTGTGCTCGTTCAGGGTCAGATTGAACAGGTTGAATCCGTTGTCCTTGAAATTGAACGCTTGATTGATCTCCACCCCCGGCTGGCCAAAATAAGTCGGGAAATCCGCGTCATAGGTGTGAGTCATGTCGACAACCCCGCCATGGGACATAGCCGTGGCAGGTGCAGCGGAGGCCGTGTTCAAAGCGGCACCCGCGGCAGCGGCAGCCCCGGCCTTGAACAGCGATCGGCGCGACAGCATCCGGTCCTTGACGGCATTCATTACGCAAACGTCACACATTGGGTTCTCCCTGGTTTGGCGCCGCCTTGGTGGCGGCTGCATTGGGAGGAAACTAGCCTGAGTTGTGCGATGTCAAACCTCTGTGCGCCCCCGCGCCTTCACGTCTACGCCATGCCAGTCACCGGTAAAGAGCGGAATTCAGGTAGCGCAGCCCGGTGTCGATCACCACTGTCACGACCCGTTTGCCCGGGCCCAGCGCCCGCGCGCGCTGCAACGCGGCCCAGATGTTGGCACCTGACGTGATACCGCCCAACAACCCTTCCTGCTGTGCCAGCTTCCGGGCAGCGGCAAAGGCGTCCGCGTCCTTGACCGGCACCACCTCGTCTATCAGATCGCGGCGCAGGATCTTTGGCAGGAAGGACAGGCCGATGCCCTCCAGCTTGTGGCTGCCGCTGGTATCGCCGCCCGAGAGGTTACGCACGTAAAAGGGCTCGATACCGATGATGCGTATGTCCGGGTTGTACTGCTTCAGGATCTCCGCATTGCCGGAAATACAACCGCCGCCGCCCACCGCCATCACAAATTCGTCGACCGGACCATCCAGATCTGCCAGAATCTCCTGCGCCATGCCGTGGTAGCCGCGCTTGTTGTCGGCATTGTTGACCTGATCTGTCCAGAACACACCCGGCTCCGCCGCCAGTTCCTTGGCCCGGGCGATGGTGCGGTCGATGACGTTTGCGGTCAGGACGCCGCCTTCGGCGTGGATGATCTCAACCTCAGCGCCATAGGCCCGCATGGTCTGCAGCTTCTCTTCGGAAAATGCGTTGGAGGAGACGAAATGCGCCTTGTAGCCGCGTGTGGCGCAGACCATTGCAAGCGAACTGCCGGTGCTTCCGCCGGTGTATTCGCCCCCCCGCCCGCCGGGCTTCAGCTGGCCGCGGCGCTCCGCCCCTTCGATCATCGACAGCGCCATCCGGTCTTTCATGCTGCCGGTGGGATTGGCGCCTTCCCACTTCACATAGACCTCCGCGCTGTCCGGCCCTGCCAGGCGGGTCAGCCGCACCAGCGGCGTGTTTCCTATTGCTTGCATCCCTGAACCCCTCTGCTGCGCGACTCACTTGCAATTTAAAAGTCACCCTGCATCAGTGGCTTTCATTTTGAAAGCCGCTTATGCTGATTCAGCCTGATTTCTCCGGAGCCCCCTCATGACCCAGCCGCAAACCGCCTTCCGTTCGCGTTGCTCAATCGCCCGCACACTGGACATCCTGGGAGACAAATGGACCCTCCTGGTGGTGCGCGACCTGATGTGGCACGGCAAGCATACCTTTCAGGAGCTGCAGGCCAGCGAGGAGCACATCGCCGCCAACCTGCTGTCAGAACGGCTGAAGCGGCTGATAGCGCTCGGCCTGGTCAAGCGCGAGGCCTATCAGCAGCGCCCTACCCGCTACCGCTACTTGCTGACGGAACAGGGGCGCAGTCTGGAGCCGCTTTTGCTGCAGATCATGGGCTGGGGGCATGCGCATCTGGGCGGCGGCCTGTTTGACCCGCAAACTGGCGAAACCGTGGCTGAGGCCCGTCAGCTGCCGTAAACCGCGCCCCAGCGCTCGATCAGCTTCTGCTGCAGCTGCTTGGCCCGGCGATTCCAGCTGCGGGCACCCTTGGGCCGCTCCCGCTGCGCGCGCGAAATGCGCCCACGGGCCTTCTGGTCGGCAGTGAAGATGGCAAAGGCCAATTCGGTGCCGTCTGCCGCGGTCATGAAACCGCCAAGGCCGGAAACGAAGTTCAGCGTACCGGTCTTGGCTGCAACCTTGATGGGATGCCCCTTGAGAATGCGGCCCTTCGCATCGCGCATCGGGAAGCGTTTCAGCAGCGGTTTCAGGTGACCGGCCTTGTAGGCAGCGACCAAGGCGCCGGTCAGGTCGCCCGGCGTCATCCGGGAGGCATCGCCAAGGCCGGAATGATCCACCAGCTTGGTGCCGGCCATACCGTATTTCCCTGCCGCCCAGCGGCTCATCTCTGCCGCAGAGGCCTTGAGCGAGGCAGGCCGTCCGGCGCGCTTGGCTGTGGCAGCCATGCCGATCATCTCAGCCATCAGGTTGTTGGAGTATTTCAACATCCCCTTAAGC